>DATLLM010000421.1:0-5019 GCA_035537855.1 Chloroflexota bacterium
TGATTCGGGCGCATTCGTCGCGGTGGCCAGGGTGAAGGACGTCAAGCCGGGGCAGATCAAGACGGTGCGCGCCCGGGGGGGCTACGAGATCGCCCTGGCCAACGTCGGCGGGCGCATCTACGCCTTCGACGCCTACTGCCCCCACCAGCGCTGGCCGTTGAAGTGGGGCGCGGTGGAGGGGGAGACCCTGGTCTGCGGGCTGCACGGCTGGTGCTTCGACCTCAACAGCGGCGACGCGGTCGACCCGCCCCTGGCGGACTGCCTGCAGGTCTACCCGGTGCGGATCGAGGGCGATCTCGTCCAGGTGGGGATCTACAACCGGTGACCGAGCGATGACGGCGGCGCTCCCGCGGCGGCAGCTCGGGCTGGTCGACGAGTTCCTGACCGGGTACATCGTCGGCCCCGGCCTGTGCCTCAACTTCGAGGTCACCGATCGCCTGCGCCTGGGATCGAGCGACGAGGTCTGCCTCGGCCAGGTCTGCCCCCTGCGCCGGCTGTGCCTCTCCCGGGCGCTGCGCCTCCAGCTGGACGCGGTGGCCGGGAATCCCTGGCTGCGGCGCGTCTTCGAGGAATCGCTCCAGGAGATCGGCAACGGCCCGTAGCCCGCTGGCCGGCCTCAGTCCGGCGGGGGCGGGAGCCGGGGCAGCAGGGCCCGGATCAGGGCGCCGAGGCGGCCGGCGCTGCGTCGCGAGGCGTCGACCACCTGCTCGTGGGTCAGCACCTCCGGGCGGTCGGCGAGCGCGAGGTTGGCCACCAGGCTGATCGCCAGCACCCGCATCCCGGCGTGGCGGGCGACGACCGCCTCGGGGCAGGTGCTCATCCCCACGGCGTCGGCGCCCATCCGGCGCAAGAAGGCCAGCTCGGCGCTCGTCTCGTAGCTCGGGCCGGCGACCATCACGTAGACGCCCTCGCGCAGAGCGAGCGGAGGGGTCAGGCCGGCCGCCGCCTCGCGGGCGAGGGCCCGCAAGCCGGCGTCGTAGGCGCCGACCATGGCCGGGAAGCGCGGCCCGGCGGCGGCGTCGTTGGGACCGCGGAGGGGGTGGAAGCCGGCCATGCCGGGGAGGAAGATGTGGTCCCGGAGGAGCATCAGGTCGCCGGCGGCGTAGTCCGGGTTGAGTCCACCCGAGGCGTTGGTCAGGATCAGGGTCTCGACGCCGAGGGCCCCCAGCAGGCGCACGCCGCCGGCGACGGCGGTCATGTCGTGCCCCTCGTAGAAGTGCATCCGGCCCTGGAGCACGGCGCAGGTGACGCCTCCCAGATCGCCCAGGATCAGCCGTCCGGCGTGCCCGGCGACGGTGGCCGCGGCGAAGCCGGGCAGGTCGGCGTAGGGGACGGCCACGGCCCGCTCGACGGCGGAGGCGAGGTCGCCCAGACCGGAGCCGAGGACGATCCCGACCCGCGGCCGGCGGGCGTCACGCTGGCGGACGGCGGCGAGGGCCGCGTCCGCCGCGCCCATCAGACGACCCCGGTGGCGTCGGGCGCCGCGCCGGCCGGAGCGGGGGGGCGCACCAGCCGGTACATCTGGGTGGTTGAGATGTTGGCGTGCCCCAGCTTCTGCTGCACGTCCCGCAGCAAGGCGCCCTTCTGCAGCAGGTGGGCGGCGAAGGAGTGGCGCAGGGTGTGCGGCGTCAGCGCCGCCCCGATTCCGGCCGCGGTCGCGTAGGACTTCATGATCAGCCAGAAGCCCTGACGGGTGAGCCGGTCGCCGCGGTGATTCAGAAACAGGGCGGGGAAGTCCGGCGTGCGCACCAGCGTCCGCCGCGCCCCGTCGAGGTAGGCCGCCAGGCTGGCGGCGGCGTGCTCGTCGAACGGCACGATGCGCTCCCGCCCCCCCCGGCCGGTGCAGCGCACCGTGCGCGCCTCGAGATCGAGGTCCGCGACGTCCAGCGAGACCAGCTCGGAGACGCGCATGCCGGTGGCGTAGAGCAGGGCGAACATCGCCCGGTCGCGCTCGCCCTCCGGCGTGTGCCGCTCGGCCGGCGCGGCGAGCAGGGCGACGATCTCTTCCTCGCTCAGCGTCTTCGGGGCCTGGCGCCCGACCCGGGGCGAGCCGATCCGGGTGGCCGGATTGGAGGCCAGCCGCCCGCTCTCGTGCATGTAGCCGTAGAAGGCCCGCGCCGCCGCCAGCTTGCGGGCCTGCGACGCCGGGGCGAACTCGTGCTCCTTGAGCCAGGCGACGAACTCCAGCAGCAGGACGGGCTCCACCCCCCAGCCGGCGACGCCCTGCTCGTCCAGGTAGCGGCGCAGCTGGCGCAGGTCGTTGGTGTACGCGGTCAGGGTGTTCGCGCTGCTCCGCTGCGCCGCCCGCCGCGCGGCCAGGAACGCCTCAACGGCCTCCCACCCGCCGTCGGCGCCGGCACCGGTGGCGAGGGGACGCACCGGCTCCTCAGGCTCGTAGGCCCGCGCCAGAGTTTCAGCCAGTGTGACCATGCCTCGCGATCCTCCCGGGGACGCACCCTGCCAGGCGGCGGCCGGGGCGCGTCGTCCCGATGTCCCTAACGAGTTGCGGCCATCCCGGTTTTGGAGAGGGCTCGCTGGGGGGGCGTTCGCCCCCCGCGCCCCGGCGCGGCGCGGACTAGCGCGGCGAGATCACGGCGCAGAGCACCTGGGTCAGCTTGACCAGGTCGGCGACGGCGATGTGCTCGTCGACGCTGTGGATGCCTTTGAACCCCACTCCCAGGTTCACGGCCTCGATTCCGGCGCCGTTGAGGACGTTGGCGTCGGTGCCGCCGCCGGTGGGCTGGAGGGTGGGCTCGAGGCCGCAGGCCCGAATCGCGGCCGAGAGGTCGGCGATCAGCGGGGCGGACGCGGGGACGTCGATGCTGTCGTAGGAGCGGGTGACCGTCACCTCGGCCGTCGCCCCGAGCGCGGCCGCGGCCTCCTCGAGGCGCGAGACCATGTGCGCCGTCTGCGCCTTCAGCGCGGCCGCGCTGCGGCTGCGCGCCTCCCCCTTCAGCACCACCCGCTCGGGCACGATGTTGGTCGCGACGCCGCCGGCGATGACCCCGAAGTTGGCGGTCGTCTCGGAGTCGATGCGCCCCAGCCGCATCTCCGCCAGGGCGCGGGCGACGGCGACGATGGCGTTGATCCCCTGCTCGGGCGCGACCCCGGCGTGGGCGGCGCGGCCGGTGACGACGGCCTCGATGTGGTCGGACGCCGGGGCCCGGTTGACGATGGTGCCGACGGCCCCGTTGCTGTCCAGGATGACGGCCTGGCGCGCGCGCAGGGCGCCGATCTCCAGCCCTTTGGCCCCGCGCAGCCCCGTCTCCTCCTGCACCGTGAAGACGACCTCAAGCGGCCGGCAGGGCGCGCCGGCGGCGTCGACGGCGCGCACGGCCTCCACGATGGCCGTGATCCCCGCCTTATCGTCCGCGCCGAGGACGGTGCTGCCGTCCGTGCGCACGACGCCGTCCTCCACCCGCGGCTGCACCCCGTTCCCGGGCTCGACGGTGTCCATGTGGGCGCTCAGAATCAGCGCGGGGGCGCCGGCCAGGGCGCCGCGCCCGGGGCGGGCCCCGACCACGTTGCCGGTCGGGTCGCGCCGGGTGGCGAAGCCGAGGTCGCGCAGCACCGGCTCGAGGTGCTCGGCCACGGCCGCCTCGTGCCCGGACGGGCTATCGATGCGGACGAGGCGGAGGAACGTATCCAGGACGATCTGCGCGTCGACGCCGGCCGTTGCGGGTGTCATCTGCCCGACCTCTCTCTACTTTTTGGAACTTTTGGAGCGCAGGCCCGCCGGGGCTCGAGGGCGCGGAGGCCCGGTCTGCGCGCCGCCGGCGCCGGCCCAATCGCTCATGCCACCGAGTAGCGTTGACGCCGGCGCCGGTACCGGCGTTGGTGTAACCGCAGGGTTAACCGGCATTATAGGCGGGCCGTGCTGATCGGGATCAACGCCCAGAAGCTCTTCGTCACCCAGGACTTCCGTAACGCCGGCATCTCGCGCTACATCGAGCGCCTGGTGGGGCATCTGCCGGCTGTGCCCGGCGCGGAGCGCTACGTCCTGTATACGAATCGGGACCTGCGGCGCTGGCCGCTGGGGCCGCGCGTGCGCCTCGCGCCGGCGCGCCTCCCGACCACCCAGCCCGTGCTGCGCATCCTCTGGGAGCAGACGGTGCTGCCGGCGCTCGCGGTGCGGGACGGGGTCGATCTGCTGCACTGCCCGCTCAACGTGCGCCCCGTGCTCTCCCGGGCGCCGGTGGTGCTGACGATCCACGACCTGACCTTCGTGCGCTTCCCGGACCGCTTCCATCCGTTGAAACAGCGGTACCTGGCGCACCTGACCCGCTTCTCCGCCCGGCGGGCCCGGCGCATCCTCGCCGATTCCGCCGCCACGAAGCGAGACGTGGAAGAGACCTTTGGCATCCCGCCGGCGCGCGTCGACGTCGTCTACCCCGGCGTCGACGACGACTTCCGGCCGTACGATCCGGCCGACGCGACCGACCGGGCGGCGCTCGACGACTTCCGCAAGGCCCACGGCCTCCCGGCGCGCTACGTGCTCTACCAGGGCACGCTCGAGCCGCGGAAGAACGTCGACCGGCTGGTCGAGGCCTACGGCCGGGCCGTGCGCCGCGGGCTGCCGCACGCCCTCGTCCTGGCCGGCGGGCGGGGCTGGGGGTACGACGCCATCTTCGCCGCCGTCGAGCGGCTCGGACTGCGGGACCGGGTGATCTTTCCCGGCTACGTGCAGCGCCGGGAGCAACCGCTCTGGTACAACGCCGCGGATGCGTTCGTCTATCCGTCGCAGTACGAGGGGTTCGGCCTGCCGGCGCTCGAGGCCATGGCCTGCGGCGTGCCGGTGATCACGTCCAACACCTCGTCCCTGCCGGAGGTGGTGGGGGACACCCAGATCACCGTCGACCCGGCCGACGTCGAGGCGCTGACGGAGGCGATGCTGAGCGTCCTGACCGACCCTGCCCGGGCCGCGGAGATGCGCCTCGCCGGGCGCCGGCGGGCGGCCGGCTTCACCTGGCAGGGGGCGGCCGAAGCCTGCGTGCGGGCCTACCGGGCGGCGGGAGCGGC
>DATLLM010000422.1:0-7206 GCA_035537855.1 Chloroflexota bacterium
GCGCTACCCCGCCCAGCCCCCGGCCGAACGCCCGCCGGGTGCCCCAGCCGAGCGCCTTCCGGTGGCGGTAGACCGGCTCCGGTGTGATCTCCGCCGGATCGACGTCAGCCCAGGTTGGCATCGCGCCGCACTCCCTTCACCTCTACATACTATCTCCGAGGCCACTGCGGCTTCCTGACAGAGCTTGCGGACCGCCGCAGACGGGCCCGCGTATACTCCCCGCCCAGGAGGGACGTATGGCACCCACGGCGAGTCGGGGCGAGCCCCTGCGACTGGGCATGATCGGCTGCGGCCAGATCAGCACGCGCTTCTTCAACCAGGCCGCGCAGCTCGACGCGGCCGGGTGGGGCGTCCGCTTCGTCGCCACCTGCGCCGCCCACGAGGCGAGCGCCCGGGCCAAGGCGGAGGAGCGCGGCTGCCCCCGCTGGTACACCGACCACCGCCGGCTGCTGGACGACCCGGAGGTGGACGCGGTGATCATCACCACCCCCCACGCCCTGCACGCCGGGATGGCCACCGACGCCGTGCGCGCCGGCAAGCACCTGCTGGTGGAGAAGCCGCTGACCACCCGCTGGGAGCAGGCCCTGGCCCTCGCCGAGGCCGCCCGCGCCGCGCCGGAGGTGACGGTGATGGCCCTGCCCTACGTCGACGCCCCGCCCTTCTTGCGGGCCCTGGACTTCGCCCGCGAGTCCTACCTGGGCAAGATCACCGGCGTCGAGGCCGAGCTCTCCTTCCCCGGGCCCCCGCGCAGCAACTGGTACTACAGCGCCTCGGCCGAGGGCGGGGCCATGCTGGACACCATGGTCTACCCCCTCGCCCGGGTCGCCGCCCTGATGGGACCGGCGCGGCGGGTGACGGCCCTCGTCAACCGCCTGATCCCCCACCGCATCACCGGCGACGGCGGGCGGGTGGAGTCGGCCGTCGACGACAGCGTCTCCATCCTCCTGGAGTACCCGACGGGGCAGCAGGCGCAGCTCCACTCCGTCTGGGCCCGCTCCTACATGACCAACGGCACCGTCCTGCACGGGCGCCACGGCGCCATCTTCCTCTCCCGCTACGGCCAGCCCCTGGTGGTCAAGAGCGACCTGCAGGCCCCGCCGGACGGGACGCCCCTGGAGTACCTCGGCATCCCCAACTGCTACCAGGTGCCCGTCCCCCAGGGGACGGTCGAGGGGGAGATCGTCGCCCACTTCCTGCGCGCCATCCGCAAGGAGGCGCCGCTGCACTGCGGGCTGGACGTCGGGCTGCACATCGCCGAGCAGCAGATGATGGCCTACGAGTCCGCCCGCAGCGGCAAGGCGATCGACCTGACCACCACCTTCGACGTGTGGTGGCCGCGCGAGCCGGGGATCATGGACCTCTCCGCGGACTGGCTGTAGCCCGGTGGCCGGCGGCGGCATCGGCGCCCGCGTCCTCTACGGCTCCCCCCTGCGGACGCGCCGCGGCGGGCGGCTGTTCACCCTGGCCATGTTCCTCCTGCTGACCCTGGCCCTGCTCGGCCACCTGAGCCTGCTGCTGGGGGACATCGGCTCGGCCGCCCCCGTCTTCTTCGCCGGCATCGGCGTCTGCGCCGTGTGGTGCGTCCCCGCCGTGCTGGTGCTGTGGCGCCTCGACCGCCGCGAGCGGGAGTCCCCCTGGCTGCTGGCCGGCTCCCTCCTCTGGGGGGCGGTGATCGCCACCGGCACGGCCGGCGTGCTCAACAGTCTGGCCGGCGCCGGGCTGATGCTCTACCTGGTCAGCAGCGGCCTGATCGATACCCAGGACGTCCGCCGGCTGCGCGAGGGGGCCGAGCCGGAGAGCCTGCGGGAGGTGCTCGGCCTGCTGCTTTCCGCGCTCGCCGTGCCCGTGCTCGTCGCCCCGCTGGTCGAGGAATCGGTCAAGGGGCTGGCCGTGCTCTTCCTGCTCTGGCTGCTGCGGGCGGAGTTCGACGACGTGCGCGACGGCATCGTCTACGGCGCCCTGGTGGGGCTGGGCTTCAGCATCACCGAATACGGGCTCTACCTCGCCCGTCAGGCCATGGAGTCGGGGGCGCCGCTGACGTTCGACCTGCTGGTGCTGCGCCAGCCGTTCTTCGGCCTGAACAACCACCTGCTGTGGACGGCGCTGACCGGCGCCGGGCTGGGGCTGGCCCGCCAGACGGCCCGCCTCCCGGTGCGCCTGCTGGCCCCGCCGGCCTTCTTCGCCCTGGCCGTGACCGGCCACGCGCTGCAGAACTCTCTCGGCGTGCTCATCGCCGGGGTGCTCTCCGACGCCCTCGGCTACTCCCCCCAGACGGCCGGGACCCTGCCCGGCGTGCTCGCCGCCTGGCTCTCGTCGGCGGTCGCCAACCTGGTGCCCCAGGCGGTGCCCATCGGCCTGCTGATCGGCATGCTGATCGCCAGCGCCCGCTGGGAGATCGGGGTGATCAGGCAGTACCTGGTGGACGAGGTCGGCGGCGGCCCGCGGGCCGCCGTCACCCCGCAGGAGTACGTGCTGGTGTCCGCCGACCGGCCGTTCCGCACCCGGCGCCTGCCCCCCTACCACGGGCAGCGGGAGCGGGCGATCGTCAACGCCCAGAACGAGCTCGCTTTCCGGAAGTGGCACCTCGACCGCGAGGGCGGGGACGCCGGGCTCGACCCCCTCGTCGTCGCCTGGCGCCAGGACATCGCCGACCTGCGCGCCGCCGGGCCTCCCGGACTCTAGCCGCCCCCGACGGGGCGGTCGCGGCCGGCGGGTCCGGGACGGGTGGGGGATACTCAAGCAGGACACCGACCGAACCGCAGGAGGCGGACGTGAACGACCGGGAGATTCTGGAGCGCATCAACACCCTGGTGACCGAGGAGCACGGGCTGATGAACCGGCACCGCGGCGCCGGCCTGGACGAGACCGAGCGCCAGCGGATGGAGGCCCTCGAGGTGACCCTCGATCAGTGCTGGGACCTCCTCCGCCAGCGCCGCGCCCGGCGCCACGCCGGGGAGAATCCGGACGAGGCCGGCGTGCGCCCCCCCGGAGTGGTCGAGAACTACAAGCAGTAAGCGGGCGCCCTTCTTACCCGGCTCTTACCTTAGGCTGAGCCCAACCTGAAGGCGCGTGCGTAGGCTGTCCAGCAATGGATTCCTCTCAGCCGGAGTGGCTGCGGTCCGGGCTGGCCTCGCGGGACCGCCCCGCCGGCGCCGGGGACCTGCGCCTGCGTCGCCCCCGGGCGGCGCGCCGCTCGCGGCGCGGCCTGCTGCTCGGCATGGGTCTGGCCGGCGCCACCGTCGCCGGTGGAGCCGTGCTGCTGCCCCGCATCCTGGCCGACGTCGCCGGCCTCCCGGGGGGATGGCCCCGGCTCGGGGGCGGCCCGGCGCCGACGCCGGCGCCCGCCCGGGCGCCCCTGGCGGCGCCCCTGACCTACGTCGTCGTCGGCGCCTCGGACGCCGTCGGCATGGGCACGCGCGATCCGGCCAGGGAAGGCTGGGTGCCCCTGCTGACCCAGCAGCTGCCGCCGGGGACGCGGGTGGTCAACCTGGGCGTGCCCGGGATCGCGCTGCACGACGCCGTCGATCAGGTGCTGCCGCGGGCGATCGCCGCCCGGCCGGGCCTGGTCACCGTCTGGCTGGTGGTGAACGACGTGCTGGCCGGCGTGCCCCTCGACCGCTACCGCGCCGACCTGGAGCGCCTGATCGGCGGTCTGCGCGACGGGACGCCGGCGGAGATCGTCCTCGGCAACCTGCCGGACCCGCCGGGGAACATGGGCGGGGTGCAGGTCCCGGCGTTCGTGCGGCGCACGATCATCGGGCAGTGGAACGACGCCATCGCCGCCACCGCGCGGGCCAACGGGGCCATCCTGGTCGACCTCTACCGCAGGTGGCCGGTGGGCGAGCACCCGGAGTTCATCGGCCCGGACGGGCTGCACCCCACCGCCGCCGGCTACCGCTCGCTGGCCGACGTCTTCGCCGCCACGCTGCGCGAAGCGCGCCTGCTGGCCTGAGTTGGCCATTCTTAGGCGGTGCTTACCCGCCGCTTACGCCCGGCTGAGGCGCCCGGCCTACGGTTGTGACGAGCGGCCCGGACCGCCGGAACGGCCCCCCGCCCGCCGGCCACGGCCGGCGGCGGGGGGCGGCGGAGCGCCGGACGGGAACAAGAACGGAGTGCAAACGCGTCGTGAACGGTGATGCAGGAGTCGGAGTGAGCGGGCTCTACGGCGCCCCCGGCCCGGCGGCGACCCCGCCGGCGGCCCCCGCCGCCGCGACCTTCAGCCGGCGCAACCTGGGCCGCATGGCCGCCGCCGCCGGGGCGGCCGCCGTCGCCGGCGGTCTGGTCGGCGGGGCGGCGACGGCCCTCGGGCTCAGCCGCGCCGGCCGGGTGCCGGCCGGCCTGCCCGGCCTGCCCGGCCTGCCCGGCCTGGGCGCCGGGCGCGCCGCGCCCGGCGGGGCGACCGTGCTCTACAAGCAAGTGGCCCCTTCGGTCGTGGTGGTGCGCACCAACAGCGGTGAGGGCAGCGGCTTCATCGCCGACGGCCAGGGCCACGTGATCACCAACAACCACGTCATCTCCGGCACCACCAGGGCCATGCTGCGCCTGGTGGACGGGACGAACGTCCCGGCCGAGGTGGTGACCACCGACACCCAGAACGACCTGGCCGTGCTCAAGGCTGACCTGCCGGCGGGGAAGACGACCGTCGCCGTGATGGGCGATTCGGACGCCGTGACCCCGGGAGACACGGTGGTCGCCATCGGCAGCCCCTTCGGCCACGAGCACAGCGTCACCTCCGGGATCGTCAGCGCCGTCGACCGCCAGTCCAGCAGCGGGCGGGGGCAGTCCCCCATCCAGGGCATGATCCAGACGGACGCCGCGATCAACCCGGGGAACTCCGGCGGGCCCCTGTTCAACACCGCCGGGCAGGTGATCGGTATCAATACGATGGGCATCAGTCCCGTCCGGGCGAGCGTCGGCGTCGCCTTCGCCGTCCCGGTCAACGCCGCCCGGCGCCTGCTGGAGAAAGCCGGGCGCTGATCCGCCGAGACGTTCTGTCGAGACCTTCTGTCGAGACCTTCCGCCGAGACCACCCGGGGCGAGCGCCCCACAGTTCGCCCCACACAAGGAGATGACCGAGTGGCAGTAGACCCGATCGCCGAGCGCGGCCCGGCCGTGCCGCCAGCCGCAGCGCCCGGCCGCCAGGACGGCCGCTACGACGCCCTCTCCGCGGCCGCCACCGCCCGGGCGACGCTCGAAGCGGCCCTGTTCGAGATGAAGCGCGTCATCGTCGGCCAGGACGCCATGCTGGAGCGCGTCTTCGTCGCCCTCCTGGCCGGCGGCCACCTCTTGATCGAGGGCGTTCCCGGCCTGGCCAAGACGCTGACCGTGAAGACCCTGGCGGACACCCTGGGCGGCACCTTCCGGCGCGTCCAGTTCACCCCCGACCTCGTCCCCTCGGACATCATCGGGACGCGGGTCTACCGCCCGGACACCGGCGCCTTCGACACGGAGATCGGGCCGGTCTTCGCCAACTTTCTGCTGGCGGACGAGATCAACCGCGCCCCGGCCAAGGTGCAGAGCGCCCTCCTGGAGGTGATGCAGGAGCGCCAGGTGACCATCGGCACCTCAACCTACCAGGTGCCCCGGCCCTTCCTCGTCATGGCCACCCAGAACCCGATCGAGTCCGAAGGGACGTACCCGCTGCCTGAGGCGCAGGTCGACCGCTTCATGATGAAGGTGCTGGTGGACTACCCGGACTTCGGCGAGGAGGTCACCGTCGTCTACCGCTCCCTCGGCGAGGTGCCGGCCGCCGGCCGGGTGCTGACCGCCGAGGCGTTGCAGAGCTTCCAGGCCGCCGCCGGCGGGGTCTACGTCGACCGCCAGGTGCAGGAGTACGCCGTCGCCCTGACCATGGCCACCCGGCGCCCGGCGCAGTACGGGATGCCCGACCTGGCCCCGGCCATCGCCTTCGGGGCCAGCCCCCGCGGCTCCATCAACCTCGTCCACGCCGGACGGGCCCTGGCCCTGCTGCGGGGCCGCAGCTACGCCCTGCCGCAGGACGTGCAGGCTATCGCCAAGGACGTCCTGCGCCACCGCATGGTGCTGACCTACGAGGGGCTGGCCGACGGCGTGACGCCGGACGCGATCCTGGACCGCGTCATGGCCGCCGTCCCCGTCCCGCACATCGACCTGGCCCGCGGCGAGCCGAGCCCCCCGGTCACCGGCGGGCTGCGCCAGCCCGGGCCGACCGTGCTGCGCGGCAACGTGCTGCCCTCGAACACCAATCCGGGCGCCGAGCGCCAGGTGGCGGAGGGCGGCCGGTGACACCGAGTCAGCCGGCCCCGGGCCAGGGCCCGCGGCTGGTGAAGCCGGTACGCACCCCCGCCCGCCCCGGACCGGGGCCGACGCCTGAGGTGCTCCTGCGCGCCCTCGACGTCTCCGTTCGCCGGCGCATCGACGGCCTCCTGACCGGCGAGCACCGCGCCACCACCCTCGGTCCGGGCACCGAGCTGGCGCAGGTGCGCCCCTACGTCCCGGGCGACGACGTGCGCCTGATCGACTGGAACGTCACCGCCCGCACGCGCCAGCCCCACGTCCGCGTCCACGTCGCCGAGCGAGCGCTGGTCACCTGGCTCGTCCTCGACGTCTCCCCTTCCATGCTCTTCGGCACGGCCGACCGGCGCAAGGCGGACGTCGCCGAGGGCGCCGCCATGGTGGTCGGGCACATCGCCACCCGCCGGGGCAACCGCCTCGGCATCGTCACGTTCGGCGACGGGCACCCCCGCGCCCTGCCCCCGCGCCAGGGCCAGTCCGGCCTGCTGCCCCTGCTGACCACCCTGCGCCGCGAGCCGTCGGCGGAGGGCACCGGGGTCACCTCCCTCGGCGAGGCCCTGCGCCGCACCGGACGCCTGGCCCGCCAGCGTTCAATGATCGTGATCGTCTCCGATTTCCGCGGCCCGCGAGACTGGCGCCAGCCGATGCTCCAGCTCGCCGGCAACAACGACGTCCTGGCGGTCGAGATCCGCGACCCGCGGGAGGTCGAGCTCCCGGACGTCGGCGAGCTGACGTTCGTCGACCCGGAAACGGGGCGTCAGCTGCAGGTCAACACCCGCGACCGGAACCTGCGCGAGCGCTTCGCCGCCCGCGCCGCCGCCGAGCGGGAGGAGCTGGCCGGCGCCCTGCGCGCCTGCACCGCCCGCCACGTGGTGCTCTCCACCCAGGGCGACTGGCTGCGCCGCCTGGCCACCTACCTGCGGCGCCCACCCC
>DATLLM010000423.1:0-7349 GCA_035537855.1 Chloroflexota bacterium
ACACGGCGCTGAAGGGTTCCAGGAACTGCTGGGCGGGGGCCGGTGACTTGAAGCGCTGCAGGGTCCGCTCGCGTTTGCGCACTGGCCGGTGGGAGTTCTCCGCCCGGTTGTTCAGGCGCGTGTGGCGGCGGTGCTCGACCCCGGGCAGCACCCGCCGGATGGCTGGCGGGGAGCTGGCCAACTTATCGGTGATCACCACCCGTGGCCGGCCCCAACCCCCCTCCAGCACCCGGCGCAAGAAGCGCTCCGCCGCCGCGCGGTCCCGTCGCTCCTGGACGAAGATGTGGCCCTGGGACTGTCGGTGGCGACGCTGACGGGCGTGATCCTGCTGGTCCAGTTCGTCGCGTTCGGCGGCGCGCTGCTAGCCCCGAGAGTCGCCCGCGCGCTGGGAACGAAGCGCGCGGTGCTGCTCGGGCTGGTGGTGTGGACGGCCGTGCTGGGGTACGCCTACGCCCTCCTGCGCACCGAGCGCGACTTCTCGGCGCTGGGCGCCGCGATCGCGATCGCGCTCGGCGGGACGCAGGCCCTGAGCCGCTCGCTCTACTCGCAGCTGCTGCCCCGGGGGCAGGAGGCGGCGTACTTCGGGCTGTACGAGGTGAGCGACAAGGGCACCAGCTGGCTGGGGCCGCTGGTGCTCGGGCTCGCCCTGCAGCTCATGGGCGACTACCGGCTCGCGCTGCTCTCGCTCGCCAGCTTCTTCCTGGCCGGCCTGGCGCTGCTCGCCCGGCTGGACGTCGGTCGGGGGCACGGGAGGCCGGCAACGCAGCACCGGCCCGGCCGTAGCCCCCCGGCGCCGGGACCCGCCGCGGGGCGGCGCCTCCAACGTCGCCGGGCAGAGCACGGTGCACGTGCCGGCCGCGAGGCGGCGGCGGGGTCGGCCGGCAGGATGCGCCATGCGCCCGACGGTCACCGGCCGGCGGGCGCCGCCCGCCGCGCCAGCGCGTCCCGGACCGCGGTGCCGGCCTGCAGGCCGACCGCGGTGGCGAGGACGAGCAGCGCCAGCTCGTTGGGGCTGGCGGTGCCGACCAGGGCCACCAGCAGGACGGCGCTCAGCGGGGCGCCCAGCAGCAGCGCGAGGGCCGGCCCCTCGACGCACAGGACGAGGAGCGAGAGGGGCACGGCGGGGAACAGGAGGTGCAGGGCCAGGCCGACCATGGTGCAGGCGAACAGCACCGGGAACACGGGGCCCCCCAGGTACCCGCTCTTGAAGGAGAGCCCCAGCAGGAAGAGCTTGAGCAGCGCCAGCAGCAGCAGCAGGCCGACGCCGTAGCGCTCCGGGGCGGCGACGATCGCGTGGATGCTCCGCTCCCCGGAGAACAGCAGCTCCGGGAGGGCGGCGCCCACCAGGCCGATGACCGCGCCGGCCCCCAGCGCGCGCGCCACCACCCGCTCGCCGACCAGGCGCGGGACGAGGGCGCCCAGGGCCCGCATCAGGGCGCCGGCGACGAGGGCCACGGCCGCGCCGACGAGGCCCAGCAGGACGGCGTACAGCAGGTACACCGGCTCCAGGGACTCCACCGGCGGGAAGGCGACGGCCTGGGCGAACGACTGCAGCCCGAACAGGGCGTACACGCTGAAGCCGACCGCCCCCGCGAGGAGGTTCCAGCTCAGGTGGCGCAGGTTAGCCCGGCCCCCCTCGCGGAGCTCGGTCGCCAGCACGCCGGTGAACAGGGGGTTGCCGACGATGCCGTTGAAGGCCGAGGCCAGGGCGGCGACGTCGAAGCCGTGGGCCTCCTCGGCGGCGACCCGCAGCCGCGCCCGCGCCCACGCGGCGAGGTCCTGCACCAGGACGGCGACGGCGCCCTCCGGGCCCACGCTGGCGCCCGAGAGCAGCGAGCCGAGCGCGGTCAGCAGGGCGCCCGGGAAGGTGCGGCGGTCGTCCGGGGGCCCGTCGCCCTTGAGCGTCTCGGTGAAGCCCCCGCTGAGGGCGGTCGGGGCCCGCAGGTACCGCTGCGCCAGCCCCACCAGCAGGGAGAAGGTCAGCGCGCCGGCGGGGATGACCCAGCGGTGGCCGAGCACGTCCGCCCAGTGGTCGTACCAGATCGCGGCGCTGAGCCGCCCCGCGACGCCCATGAAGACGGCGGTGAAGGCGATCGCGAGCAGCGCGATCGCCACGACGTGCAGGGCGTGGGGGACGACGGCCCGGCCACCCCGTTCGCGCCGGTCCGCCGGCGCGGGTGCGTCGTCGCGTAGGGCCGTCGCCCGGCCGGGGCCGGCGGCCCCGCCGGCAGTTGCCACCGGACGACCTCCCCGGGGCCCCGCCTGCGGGCTACGCCCGGCGCCGGGGCGCGCGGTCGAGGCCGCCGATGAGCAGCAGCGCCGCGAGCCCGATCCCGGCGCCGGCGGCGCGGTCCTCGGCGCGGCCCACGCGGAGGGCCTCGGCCCACAGCCCCACCACCTCGAGCGCGGCGAGGCTCCCGGCGGCGCCGGCGGCGCTTCGCCGCCGCCCGCGGTCGCCGCCCGCGGCCGCCCTCCACACCGACCTCGACATCGACGGTCCTCCCGGTTGCCCGGCGGCCCCGCGCCGCACCCGACCGGACTACCACAGCCCGGCCTCAGGCACTGCTCACGTGCTCCTCAGGCGCAAGGCCGGGCCGGAGCCCCGGCGGGCGACGGTCACCCCACTTCGTCCGCGACCACCCGAGTGCTGCGGCCGTCCGGCCGCCCGGGTACGGCCGACTACGCCGGGCGCACCCCCACCGGCGGCGCCTCCTCTACCGGCGCCGCCCGGGCCGGCTGCGCCTTGCGCCCCCAGGGGGTGCCCAGCCAGGGCAGCAGGAACCGGTCCAGCCCCCACCAGCCGGCGGTGCGCCAGCCGTAGATGACCATGGCCTCCAGCAGGATCAGGGTGGGGTTGCTGGAGACCGAGCCGGCGTACATGAAGGAGAAGTTCAGCAGCAGCCCGCCGAGGGCGGCGACGGCCGTCAGGCCCCCCAGGAGGATCCCCAGCCCTACCAGCAGCTCGCCGGCCACGATCAGCTTGGCGAACCAGGTATACCACTCGTTGTCCAGCATGTACTGGAGCAGGGCCCGGTAGGCCGGGTAGGCGACGGGCGGACTCCCCGAGGCGGGGACGGTCGCCGCCCGCGTCCAGTAGCTCTGCAGGGCCGTCCCCGTCTCCACCCAGGCCGGGTTGGTGAGCTTGCCCCACCCGGCGTGGAGCCACTGGTAGCCCAGGAACAGGCGCACTCCCAGGTACAGGGGGGCGGCGTCCGCTCCCAAGCGCAGGAAGCGGGCGACCCGCCACTCCGGGGCCACCCCCACCTCGTCCGCTGAGAAGGTCTCCGCCCCGGGAGTATAGAAGCGCAGCAGCACGGCGGCGACCGCCACCCACAGGGCCAGCCCGAGCAGGAAGGTCCAGACCGACGTCCCCGCGTCGGTCGTGGTGTCGAGGGCGACGTACATCAGGTAGCCGCCCACCAGGGCGGCGGCCAGGGCGCCCCAGCGGCGCACGCGCGGATCGGTCACGGTCGGCCTCCTTCCGTCGTCCCCACGGTCCCCAGCGGCGGAGCGCGGAGCCGCCCCACCCACGCGGCCAGTGTAGCGCCTTCGTCTACCCGCCCCAAGGCTCCCCCGCCGCGCGGTCGCGACCGCCGGCGGCGCCGGGGGGCTGTCCTCGGTGAACGGTTACCTGAGGGGCGGCCCGCCCTGAGGAGCCAGCGCCGCCGAATGGGTCACCACGCCGGGAGCCCGGCGCGCAGCCGACCCTGGCGGAGGCGCTCGCCCTGGCGGCCGCGGCGGCGGCCGGCGCGCGCGGCCCGGCGGTGGGCCGTAGCCCCCGGCGTTGACCGGGAGTCCGGGACATTGATGGGTGCTGGTAGAGTGCTCGCCTCATGCCGACCTGTCCCACGTGTCAGGTGCCCGCCACGAAGCGAGATGGTCGTGATCCCTACGGCCGCCAGCGGTCCACCTGCCGCCGGCGCTTTCGTCGACATCACCGAGCGCAAGGCGGCCGAGGCGGAGCGCCGGCGCCTGGAAGACGAGCGGGACGCCTTCCTGGCGGCCGCCTCGCACGACCTGAAGAACCCGCTGGCGGCGATCAAGGGGAACGCGCAGCTCCTCCAGCGCCGGGCCGCCCGCGGCGGCCTTGCCCCGGCCCGCTTGGGGGCGTTCGCTGACGCGCTCCTTCTACGCCGCGTACTTCGACCGGGTGCGGGCCTACCAGGGCACGCCCGCCTACGAGAAGTGCCTGCGCAAACGGAAGGTCTGGGTCGAGCCGCTGTTCGGGGAGGCCAAACAGTGGCACGGCCTGGGGCGCTTCCGCTTACGCAGCCTCGCGAAGGTGACCACGGAGACGCTCCCGTGTGCCGCCGGACAGAACCTTAAGCGCTGGCTGGTCGCCACCGGCTGGGGGCGCCGCTACGCCGCCTGCGGCGCGCAGACGGCGCCCTGCCGAACCCGACTCCCTGCCCGTTGCCGACCTGCCCGTGGACCCATTGACCCGCTCTCCCCTCAAACCACGGGCTCGCCGCACCGCCGGTCGACTATTCAGCGCGGCGTTTGTCAGCGGGCTGTGGCCTGAAGTGACATTGGCGGTTCGCTCCCCGACTGCTGCCACGGTGGGGCCGCCATGCCATTCTCAGTACGCCAGCAGATCGGTTTCCCCGTGGGACTGGCTGCGGGACCGGCGCGCGGGGGCTGCGCACCGGCCGCGGGGCCGGTGCGGTCGTGCGCCGGCGGTTGGCCAGCGCCACGATCAGGTACGCCTGGCCCGGGTACCCGCTGCCGGCGGTCAGGACGAGCAACCGCTCACCGGGGGTTTTCCCGCTCTTGCTGTCGGCCCTCCGCCTCACGCGCAAAGGCCTCGACCGCCACCTCGAGCGTAGGGTAGAAGTGCCGGCGGTCGATCGTCTCCAGGAGGCCGTAGCGCACCAGCTTGTCCTTCACCGGGTCCTTCAGCTCGGCGAACGCGAGGTGCACCCCGGTGGCGTTGAGGTCCTCGTCCAGGTCGGTCAGGACCTTGGCGGCGGTCGTGTCCACGTCGGTGATCGGCTCCGCCGCCAGGAGCACCAGGCGGGGTGCGGAGGTCGCCGCGGCCAGCCGCTGGAGGACGGTGTCTCGGAACAGGCCGGCGTTGGCGAAGAACAGCGGCGCGTCCCAGCGGAGGATCAGCAGGCCCGGGATCTGGGCCGCGTCCGGGTAGCGGGCGAGGTCGTGGAAGCCGGGCACGCCCGCCGGCTGACCCAGCACCGCCGAGTAGGGCCGCCAGGCGCGGGCGAAGAACTGCCCGATCGCCAGGCTGACCGCGATGATGATGCCGCCCAGCACGCCTACCAGGGCGACGCCCAGGGCGCAGGCCACCGCCAGCGCGAACTCGGACCGGCGCATCGCGAACAGGCGGCGCAGTTCGGTGAGGTCGAACATGGTGAAGGACGCGCTGATCACCAGCGCCGCCAGGGCCGGCTGGGGCAGGTTGCGCACCAGCGCGGGGAAGAACAGCATCATCGAGAGGACGACCGCGGCCGCGACCAACCCGGTCACCTGCGTCTTAGCGCCTGATTGCTCTGCCACCGCGGTGCGCGACGCGCTGGTGCTCACAGGAAACCCCTGGAACACGCCGGCGAGCAGGTTGGCCGAGCCGATGCCGACCAGCTCCTGGTTGCTATCGACCTGGTAGCCTCGCCTGGCGGCGAAGCCGGCCGAGTTGGCGATGGTGTCGCCGATGGCGACGAGCGAGATGCCGACGGAGGCAGCCAGCAAGAACGGCAGGTCCGACAGGCCGACCGCCGGGAAGCTGGGCGCCGGGAAGCCCTGCGGAAGGGTGCCCACCACCTGCACCCCCCGCGCCGTCAGGTCGAAGACGGTGACCGCCAGGATCGACACGACCACGGCGGCGAGCACGCCGGGGATCCTGGACCGCCGGCGCTTCAGCCCCAGGATAAGCGCCAGATCGACCAGCCCGATGGCCAGCGCGTAGAGGTTGGTCTGGTCGAGGCCTTGCCAGGTCGCAGCCAGCTCCCGGAGGAGGCCCTCGGCGTCCACCGAGAACCCGAGCAGTTTGGGCAGCTGGCCGACGAAGATCGTCACGGCCAAGCCGGCCAGGTACCCTACCCGGATGGGCCGGGAGAGGAGGTCGGCGACGAAGCCGAGCTTCAGCACCCCCGCCGACGTGCAGATCAGGCCGACCAGCAGGGCCAGCGCGCCGGCTAGGGCGACGGCCTGCGACCCGTCGCCGGCCGCCAGGGGCAGCACGACGGCCGCGATCATCGCCCCGAGGGCCGAATCCGGGCCCAGCACCAAGTACGGCGACGGCCCGAAGACCGCGTAGGCCACCAGGCAGACGACGGTGGCGTACAGGCCGGTGATCGGCGGCAGGCCGGCCAGCTCGGCGTAGGCCATGCCTTGCGGCACCAGCAGGGCGCTGAGCACCACCCCGGCCGTCAGGTCCTGGGGCAGCCACTCGCGCCGGTAGGCTCGCAGCACGCCCACGCCCGGCGCCCACCGGGCGACGCCCGCCCGCTTGTCCCGGGCGACGCGGGGGGGGCGGGCAGCGGGCGGCGCGCTCATAGCGGGGTCGCGGCGTCTATCCGGACCCGGATGGCCTTCACCTGCCTCGCCGCGTCCCCGGGGAGCGTCACCTGGAGGACCACCGCGCGCAAGCGCGGGGTTCCTAGCGGGCCACTGTCATGCATGACGCAGGATATCAGCCACGACGCCGTCAGACCGCCCGCCCGGTGCCTCCGGTGACGCCCGCCGGACGTGCCGGCGGCGGCGGGGAGGATCGTTCGTGGTCGACCTCGTCTCGGGGCCTCCGGGTGCGCCCCGCGGGGCGCGGCTACCCGGTCACCGAGCTGCGCGGCGCGCTGCGCGACCAGGCGGCGCTGTTCGGGGTGCTGGCGACGCTCTACGACCTGGGCCTGCCCCTGCTCTCCGTCGATTGCCGCGCGCCGCCGGGGCCGCCAAGCGGGGCGGCCGGGCCGCCCGCCGCCCCGCGGGCGGCCGGCGGCGACGGGCGCGGGGGCGCCGCGGGCGCGGGGTGAGCGGGCCCCGGACGCGGATCACGCAGGCCACCGGGTCCTCCACCGTGAGCGGGTCCGCCTCGCCGTCCATCGCGACCTCCTCCCGCTGGCGGCGGTCCCGGCCCGACGCCGTTCCGGTCGCCCCGGCCCCAGGGGGGACCACCCAGCCTAGGCGCGGGAGGTGCTCGAGCGCTGCTCAGGCGCGCGGGCCGGGCGAGCGTCTGCCGGTGCCGACCCCTCGTGGCGCGGACCGTCGACCGCCGCTCGCTGGGTCGTCCGGTGCGGCGGGGGGCACCGGTTGGGACCGAAACGACGCCGGCGGCCCCGCAGGCGCGTCGGCCGCGCCTTGCTGCCGGGCGGCGCGCTCCCGGCACCGGGGCGGCCAGGGGG
>DATLLM010000424.1:0-5132 GCA_035537855.1 Chloroflexota bacterium
AGCACGCTCGCGGGCCGGCACCCGGTGCCGACCGCATCCCGCCGCGTCCGGGGAGGACGACCGTCCCCGCCGGTTGTTCGGGCCCGAACCGGCCAGGCCTCACACACACGGCCAGCGTAGGCCGGCCCAATTACCCGCCGAGTACCCGACCGGCACCGGCCCGTCAGCGGGACGGCGGCCGGGCGCGTGAGCGAGCCGGCGTCAGTTACCCGCCGATTACCCGCCGGTTACCCGGCCCCGCGGCCGGGCCGCGTGGGGCGCTCACGAAGTGCAAAATCAGAATCGGGACGGCGCCCAATCTCGCGTCCGGTCGCTCCTGGTAGCGGCCCGAAGCTGAACAGAAGTGGGTGCGGCTCTCTGGACTCACACCGAACGACCACGCGCCGACGACCTTCCGCGGCCGCGGGAGTGGCCGCGGCTGCCGCTGACCGTGGCCGGCGGCGGAAGGCTGGCGTGCGCGGCGACCGGGCCCGTCGGTCCTGCCGCGCAGGGCGTGCGCGTCCGCTGGCTCGAGTCCCTGGCCGCGTTCGGCCGCCGCCGCACCGTCAGCGGGCTGGCCGATTCGGTCGGGCCGAACTCCTGCCGTCACCTGCGCGCCCGGACCTCAGCCTGAGTCTCCTGAACCCTCGGACCTGGAGCGCAGCACGTTGACCACGGCGCGGAGCGGTGCTAGCGTCCTACCCATCGCGGCGGCCCGGCGGCGTGCCGGAGCCGCGAGGCGGCCCACGAGGCGTGAGGTGAGGCCATGACGGGAGTCAGTCGGCGTCGCGCGCTCACCGCGGCGGCCGCCGGGGCGGTCGGCGGCGCCTGGGGCACGGCGGCCTGCGCCGGCGGCCCCGGCCAGGCGGGGGCGCCGGCCAGGACGCTCGCCGGCGGCGTGCAGTTCTGGACCAACCCGCAGTACCCGTTCAACGAGGACATCGGCGGCGAGATCGCTCGGGACTTCGCGGCCCGGAACCCGGGGGTGACCGTCGAGGGCGTGCCGACGCCGGGCTCCATGGTGGAGAAGGTGACCGCGGCGGCCGCCGGGGGGACGCCCCCGGACCTGGCGACGGTGGACATCTACACGCCCCAGAGTCTGGCGGCGTCGGGGGCGACGCGGGCGGTGGAGGACTACCTCAAGGGGTCGCGGGCGGTCAAGAAGACCGACCTGTGGCCGACGCACGTCTCCGACCTGACCTACAAGGGCTCGCTGGTGGCCATGCCCATGGGGCCCGACCTGCGCATCCTCTACATCTCGTCCGACCGCTACCGGGCGACCGGCCTCGACCCGGACAAGCCCCCCCGCACGTGGGCCGACCTCGAGCAGGCGGTGGCCAGGGTCTTCCGGGCCAGCGGCGACGAGGTCGAGCACCTCGGCTTCGACCCGGTGCTGGGCAGCGGGGGGGTGCACCGCTGGCTGGTGCCCTACTGGCAGCTGGGGGGCGAGACGCTCAGCGCCGACGGCGAGAAGGTGACCATCTTCAACGAGCGCGGCATCCAGGCCATGCAGTGGATCCTCAAGCTCTACAACCTGCAGGGCGGGGACGCCCGCATCCGGCGCTTCAAGGCGGCCGCCCCCACCGAGCCGGCCCACTTCGTCCAGGGGCGGGTCACCCACTACTACGACGCCTACACCCGCCGCGCCCAGGTGTTCCAGAAGGAGGCGCCCCAGCTGCAGTTCGCCTTCGCCACCTACCCGGTGCCGCCCAACGGGAGGCGGGCCAACTACGGCGGGGGCTGGGCCAACGTCCTCGCCGCCGGGGCGAAGAACCCCGAGGCGGCCTGGGCCTTCCTGGAGTTCCTCTCGGAGGACGAGCAGAACCTCAAGCTCGTCGACCGCTACGACCAGCTCCCCATCCGGGTGGCCACCGCCAAGTCGGAGCGCTTCACCAAGAAGGATCCCTTCCGCATCCTGGCCGCCGAGGAGATCCCCTACCGCAAGTTCGTCATCGCCGCGCCCGGGGGGTCGGAGACGGTGCCCATCCAGGCCGCCATGGTGAACAGCATCCTGCAGGGGCAGGTCTCCGTCAGCGACGGCCTGAAGGACGGCCAGGACCAGATGCAGCAGGTGCTCGACCGCTGGCGGCGCTGACGGCACGCGTCCCGGGTGGTGCCCCGCCGGGCGACCGGCGGCGCGGACCGGGCGGCGGGGCGAGGGGCCGGGAGAGACGACCGGGAGGAGGGCACGCGACCATGGAGCGGACCACCGGCACCAGAAGTCCCGGAGCACCTGGAGGCTCCGCCAGGAAGCTCCGCGTCGCCGTCGCCGGCTGCGGCGGGATGGGCACCCGGCACACCCTGCTCCTCGGCGCGCTCGCCGAGGCCGAGGTGACCCTCTTCGTCGATCCGGAGCCGTCCGCGATCGAGCGCCTCCGCGAGCGCAGCCGCCTGCCGGACGTCCCCGGCGTGGCGAGCCTCGACGACCCCGCCGTCCGCGAGCGGGCCGACGCCGTGGTCATCGCCACCCACCACGACCTGCACCCGCGCTTGGCCGTCGCCGCCGCTGATGCGGGGAAGCACGTCTTCGTCGAGAAGCCGCTGGCCCTGACCCTCGACGGCTGCCGGGAGATCGAGGCCGCCGTCGCCCGCAACGGGGTGCAGCTGATGGTCGGCTTCCAGGCCCGGCACTCGCCGTTCGTCGCGCTGGCCCGCGAGGCGATCCCCCGGCCCCGGGTGCTGGTCGGCGAGATGATCGACCCGGTCTGGCCGATCGGGCGCTGGTCGCAGGACCCCGTCGCCGGCGGGGGCAACGTCCTCTCCCAGGGCGTGCACACGTTCGACCTGCTGTGCTTCCTGGCCGGCAGCGAGCCGGTGGCGCTGCACGCCGAGGGCGGCACCCTGACCCACGACCCGGGGGCCACGGACGTGGTGGACAGCGTCGTGGCGACCATCCGCTTCGCCAACGGCGCCGTCGCCTCCGCCGTCATCGGGGACTTCGGCCCCGACGCCTACGTCGGCAAGTCCTTCTACCAGCTGTTCGACGCCGCCGGGCGCAGCGCCACCGTCTACGGCTACTACACCGGCGCCCGCGTCTTCGACGGCGAGCGCTACACGGACTACTCGGTCGACCGGGTGACCCGCGGGCGGCTGGTGGGGATGGGGCGCACCGCTGAGGCCGGTCCCGCCGAGCCGTCCACCGCCCACCTGCCGGCCGCCGAGGCCGGCGACCCGCTAGGCCCGTACGGCTACGCCGGCGAGTTGGCCGAGTTCGTCGACTGCGCCTTGGAGCGCCGCCCGCCCCGGATCGGCGCGGACGTCTACGCCGGGACGCGGGCCACCCGGCTGGCCCTGGCGTGCTTCGAGAGCATCCGCAGCGGGCGACCGGTCCCGCTCGGGCCGCTCGGCGCCTGAGGGCAGTCCGAGTCGCTGGCCCCGCCGTACCAGATCCTGCACCCGGGACCGGCCAGCAGAAGACCACCCGTTTCCCCCGTGCGGCAACCGCCGCGTCCACGTCCGCCGCCACGAGATCGCCCCCAGCCGGTTCTCGCCCACGATCGCGTCGATGGCCTGGTGCTCCCAGGCGCTGCCAGCGCCCTCAGCGACGACCGCCCACATCCGGTCGGGCACGCCCCGCCGGCGCCGCCGGCGTCGAGCTCGAACGCCGCCCGCACCCGCGTCAGGCGTTGGGGGGAGTGGTCGAGGCCGGTGTGCAGGTACGGCGTCGCCAGGGCGTCTTGCCCCGCGCGGGCGAGGCCGGTCGTGCCCCAGCTGGAGGTGCCATTGCGGAACACGATCTGGCCGGGGCGGCCGCCCGCCGCCCCGGCCTCGTAGTGGCCGAAGCAGGGGTGCCCCGGCCCGGCGGTCGGCCGGCGGGCGGTCGGGCGCCCCGGGGCCGGGCGGGGCCCGGCCGCGGCCGGGCTCACAGGCGGGGCAGCTGCTTGAGGATCGGGTCGCCCTGCTGCTTGATGGCCTGTGCCACGGCGGCGGCGGGCCGTTGCCCCTCGCGCAGCGCCGTGATCTCGTCGTTGACCACCTTGGCCAGGGCGCCCTGCTCGTCCACGATGAGCGCCATCGGGCGCGAGCGCTCGCCCACCCGGTTGGTGTGCCGGGCGAAGGTGGGGGGCAGCGAGCTCACGTACCTGGGCGCCGTGGCCGCCGAGCGCCGGAAGGGCTGCGTCACGCCGGCGACGGAGCGCTCCAGGACGGCGTCGGCGTCGCAGAAGAAGGTCGCCGCCTCCCAGGCCAGGTCGGGGTTCTTCGTCACCCCGGCCGCGGCGAAGGCGTGGAAGAACGCCACCGAGAACTGCCCCGCCTTCCCGGCCGGCAGCAGGGTCGCGTCCCAGCGCAGCCCCTGCTTCTCCGCCTCCGGGAAGCGCCCGAACCCGATGGCGGTGGTCCAGTCCACCAGCGTGCCCAGCCGGCCCCGCTTGAACAGCTCGCGCCGGTCGATCGGCTCGCGGGTCTCCAGCTCCTTGAGCTCCCCCACCGTGGGCATCACCCCGTGGCGCGCGTAGAGGTCCTGCATCCACTGCAGCCCCTGGACGGCCGGCGGCTCGTGGAGCACGATCGACGTCCAGTCCCGGTCCACGAAGTCGCCGCCGAAGGCCCAGACCATGGCCAGCCAGATGCTCTGGCTGAACAGGACGCCCTCCGTCCCCCAGACCTCGGGCTTCCCGGCGACGCGCTTGGTGAGCTTCTGGGCCGTGTCCAGGAACGCCTCCGCCGTCCAGCGGCCGGCCTCCTGCGCGGCGCCCGGACTCGGGTAGGCGCCTTGCTCGAACAGGCCCACGTTCCAGAACAGCACGGGACCGCCGCCGTCTGAGGGCAGGCCGTAGAGCGCGTCGCGCACGCGGTACTGGTCGAGGATGCCGGGGTAGATGTCCTCGAGCTGGGCGCGCTTCGCGTCCCGCCGGGCGTACGGCTGCAGGTCGAGCAGCAGCCGCTTGCCGATGAAGCTGGCGAACTGCGCGCTGCGGAGCCAGTAGACGTCCGGCGGGGTGCCGGCCACGTGCATGGTCAGCAGCGGCGTGTCGTAGGTCTGGGCGTTGGCGCCCAGGTCGAGGCGCTCGAGCTCCACCCCCGGGTACCGCTGGCGGAAGGCCGCGGCGGTCGCGTCGTAGACCGCTTGCGAGGGGTCGAGGCGATACGTCACCAGCAGCTTGCCCCCGAACGAGTCCGGGCGCGGCGGGGCGGTGGGCCCCGCCTCCCGC
>DATLLM010000425.1:0-5231 GCA_035537855.1 Chloroflexota bacterium
TGCGGCCGGTGTGCTTGCGCCCGATCTGGGCGGCGTCCTCGCGCCCGGCGCCGACGCGTACCCCCTCGGCGATCATCTCGGTCACGTCGTTCGCCCGCACCTGATTGAGGAAGGCGATGTCGTTCGCCTTGCAGGCGGCGAGGACGCGGGCCCGGGCGGCCTGCATCTCCGGCGGGTAAGGCGGATCGTGGCGGTCGACGAACCCGAGCGAGAGCCCCATGTCCCCCGGCCCCCACTCGGCGAAGGCGAGCCCGGGAACGGCCAGGCTGGCCTCGGTGTTGGCCAGGGCGCGCTTGTTCTCGATCTTCAGACCGAGGAAGAGCTCCCCCTGGGGATTGAGCGGCCAGGGGTCGGCGCGGTGCATGTAGTCCCGCGGGCTGAGGCCCCAGATTCCGGAGGCGTAGCTCTGGCCGCCGTTGCCCATCCGTCCGGCGCCGAGCTTGCCGTCGCCGACGCCCTCCGTCTGGAAGGCGTAGCGCGTGGACTCGACGAAGGCGCGCACCGCCGCCGGGTCCTCGGCGTGGCAGAGCAGGATGCCGTGCACGCCGGCGGAGAGGACGTGGGCGATCTGCCAGGAGTTGGCCCGGATGGTCGCCTCGCTCGTCCCGGTCACCGGCAGGGTGACGACGACCGCCGGGGTGCGGTGCCCGCTCTTCGTCGGGCCGCCGTCGACGAGGCCGCGCATGTACTCGCGCAGCACCGTCATGTCGAACGGGTTGTGCTCGAAGTCGTAGTTGATGAAGTCCGCCCAGGTCTGGGCGTCCTGCTTGCCCCCCTCGTAGCCGCGGCCGCTGGGGCCGGTGTAGTAGACCGGTTGGCCCGCGGCCAGCAGCTCGATCACGCGATTGATTCGTTCCGCCATATCGCCTCTCGCCCCTCCCCTGAGCGCGTCGGCGGAGCGTATCATGCCGGGTGTGAACGTGCCCGCGGCCGCGCTCGCCGCTGGTGAGGGCCGGGGTGAAGGGGGCGTGCGCCGGCTCGATCTGCTGACCGCGCCGGCGGTGGCGGCGTACTTGCAGCGCGGCGACGCCGCGATCCTGGCGCTGGGGCCGACGGAGGCCCACGGGCGGCACGTCCCCCTGGGTTGCGACTACCTGATCTCGCTGGCGACGGCCGAGCTCGCCGCGCGGCGCGCGGACGCGCTCGTGCTGCCCCCCTTCCCGTTCTCGTGGCCGGGGGCGACGGCGCGCCTCCCGGGCACCCTGCGGCTGCCCCCCGAGCTGGTGCAGCAGGTGGTGGTGGCCGTGCTCGAAGCGGCCGTGGCGCAGGGCTTCCGGCGTCTGGCGGTGGTCTGCGCCCACGGGCCGGACGTCCACCTGGCCACCGTCGCCGCCCGGTCGGCGTTCGAGCGCACCGGGCGCCCGGTGGCGGTGCACCACGCCGTCCCGGGCCGGGGGACGACGCCGGCGGAGCGCGAGCTGGGCGCGGCGGCGCTGCGCCGCGAGGCGGACGATCCGGGGCAGGGGGAGACGTCGCGGATGCTCGCCGCGCTCGAGGTGCTGGGGCTGCCGGCGGCGCTGGTCGACCGGGCCGCCCCGCCGTCCCGGGGGCGGCCCCTGCCGGCGGCGCTGAGCGAGCCCCTCCGCGCCGGGGGCGCCGGGTTCTACTTCGACGACCTCTCCCAGCACATCCCGACGCCGCGGGCGGTGGACGTCGCCGCCGGGCGGGCCTACCTCGAAGCGGCGGCGGACGCCGTCGCCGCCTCGCTGGATGCGATAAGGAGTCTGCCGTGAGCGCCGACGATCTCGTGGCGATGCGGGCCGAGCTGCTCGCGTACCTGACCCGGCTGGCCGTGCGCCACGGCAGCTTCACCCTCACCTCGGGCGAGGTGAGCGACCTCTACGTCGATTGCCGGGTGGTGACCACCATCCCCCGGGCGATGCGCTGCATCGGGGGGTTGATGCTCGATCTGCTGGCCGACCTGCCGGACGTGCGGGGCGTCGGCGGGCTGGCCATCGGCGCCGATCCGATCGCCGCCGCGGTGGCGATGCACAGCCTCGACGCCCGCGGCCCGGGGGCGGAGATCCCCATGTTCATGGTGCGCAAGGAGCCCAAGGCGCACGGCACACGGCGCCAGATCGAGGGCGCCTTCCCGGACGCCCCCGGCGCCCCGGTGGTGATCGTGGACGACGTGATCACCAAGGGCGGGTCGGTGCTGCAGGCGATCGAGGCGGTCGAGGCGGAGACGAAGGCCAGGATCGTGCGCTGCGTGCTGATCGTCGACCGGCTGGAGGGGGGCGCCGAGCGCCTGCGGCAACGCGGGTACGACGTGCGCTCGATCTTCACCCGCGAGGACTTCCTGGCGGAGAAGTGACGTCGGCCCGGGCGCGCCCTCACCCCGGGCGGGCGGTCTCCGCCGTGCGGCTGTGCTCGTGGCCGCAGAAGGGGGCGAAGGGGAAGGCGTCCCAGCCGGCGGGGACGGCCTGATTCGCGGTCTTGCTGGTGCCGCTGCCGAGGTCCTGGAGCGGCTCGACGTGCCAGTTGGCGCTGAGTCGGTTGTCCCGGTCGGCGCGCTTGAGGACGCGCAGCACGCGGGCGTAGTTCTCGTGCAGCACGTTGTGCGGGCCGTCGTGGGCGTGGACGGTGTCGCCGCCGCCGCCGATCTCCATGCGTGCGGTGCGGGCGTCGTTGCGCAGATAGAGATTCTCCACGCTGTACTCGCCGTGGGTCTCCGTGTTCGGCGTGCCCTGCAGGCGGTTGTAGCGGAAGACGTTGCCCCAGCAGGTCCAGTTGCAGATCAGGGCGTGGCGTCCGGCGACGCTGGTGCAGTACTCGACCAGGCAGTCGTCGCTCATGTACAGCTCCGGGAGGTAGCCGTTGCCGCCGCCGCCGACGTGGCGGGCGCCGTCGAAGAGGCACTCGCTGACCACCACCCGGCGGGAGCGCCCGACGGAGAGGGGGATGCTGGTGTTGTCCCGGAAGTGGACGTCCCAGACCCAGCCCTCGAGCACGCCGTCGAGCTGCACCGCCTTGAACGTGGTGGCCGCCTCGGTGTCGGCGATGTCGTTGCCGTCCTCGACGCTGAGGTGCTCGATGCCGAAGCCCCGCAGGGGCGTCCAGCGGTAGAGGCGGGGGCCGGCGCCGCCGAAGTCGTCCCGCAGGGGGACGTCCAGGCGGAGACGCTCGCCCTCGACGGTGGCGACGGCGGCGTGCTGCTTGAGCAGGAACTGCCGCAGGCGGGTGTTGCGCGGACCGTAGGTCACCTGGGGGCCGGCGTCGTCGCAGAGCAGGTACACCTGGTCGCCGGGCTCGAACAGCTCGGGGCGCAGCAGGGTCAGCGCGGTGTCCCCGCGGCGGGGGCCGGGCGCATGCTCGGCCCCGACGTTCAGGGGGGAGTAGGGCGCGTTGGGGTAGGTGTTGCGGCTCTGGCGCCCGTCGTAGAGGGAGGCGCTGTGCTGGGCGTACATGCCCTGCCCCTCGGCGCGCAGGAAGACGCTGCGCTGGCGGGTGAACTCCGGGCGCACGACGGTGGCCTCGGGGCCGTCCCCGCGCAGGACGACCGGCCGGCGGAAGACGACCGGATCGTCGCCGCTGACCCGGTAGCGACCGGCGGGGAGGCGCACGACCGCCCCGGCGGGGACGCGCCCCTCGTTCACGGCGGCGGCGAGGGCCAGGAACGCGGGGCGGTCGTCCTGCACGCCGTCCCCGGCGGCGCCGAACGCGGCGCGGAGGTCCACCTCCGGGGCGGCGCCCGGGGCCGGGGTGTTGATCTTCAGCCCGAGGGCGGGGAAGGTGACCGTCAGCGGGTCCGTCAGCGGGTCCGCCGGCGGCGCCGGCGCCGGCTCCTGCGCGCGCAGGGCCCGCAGGCGGCCGGCGCCGGCCGTCGCGCCGGCCACGCTGGCCACGCCGGCGGCGAGCAGGAGGCCCCCGGCCGCGCGGCGGGTCGGCGTCATCCAGAAAATGGTAGCCGACTCCGGACCTCGGACTGGGGACCTCGGACTTCGGTTATGCTCCCCGGGATGACGGCGCCTGAGACCGGCCTGCGGGACGAGAGCCGGAACGTGGCCACCGGAAGGCCGGTCGAGATTCTGCCCGGCGTCTACGAGGTCCGGGAGAGCCTCGGCCCGGTGTTCGACACTCCGGACTGCTGGGTCTCCCTGTTCTTGCTCGTCGACCCGGCGGGGGCGGCGCCCCCGGCGCTGATCGACAGCGGCGTCCCGCGCTCGACGCAGACGGTGCTGCTGCCCGCCATGGCGGCGCTGGGACTCGACCCGCAGCGCCTGGCCGTGCTGGTCAACACGCACAGCCACCACGACCACGCCGGGTCGAACGTGCAGCTGCGCGCGGCGACCGGCTGCGAGGTGTGGATCCACGAGGACGACGGGCCGGCGCTGGAGCGGGGGAGCCACTTCGGCGAGGAGCCGTGTCTGCCGCACCGGGCCGACCGGTTGCTGCGAGACGGGGAGCGTCTGGCCCTGGCCGGGCGGGAGTACGAGGTCGTGCACGTGCCCGGGCACAGCCCCGGCTCGATGGGCCTGTACGACCGGGAGCGGGGCGTCTTCTTCTCCGGCGACGCGCTGCAGGCGCGGGGCACGGCGACGCAGGGGATTCCGGGCGCGCAGGACCGGGAGGCCTACGCCCGCAGCGTGCGCCGGGTGGCGGCGCTGCCGATCGAGCACCTGCTGGCGGCGCACCCCTACCTGCCCTTCCCGGACAGCCACGTGCAGCCCGCGGCCGAGGTGCAGCGCTACCTGCGGGAGTGCCAGCGCTTCGTCGACGGGATGGACGAGGAGATCCTGACGGCGATGCGCGCCGAGGGCGCGCCGGCGACGGCGGCGGCGCTCGGCGCGCGGATCTGCGCCGGGCGGGGACTGGCCCGGCCCGCCCGGCTGACGGCGGCGATCTTGCAGGGGTATCTCGGGCGGCTGGAAGCGGCCGGGCGGGTGTGGCGCGCCGGCGACGGGCCGGAGGCCCGCTGGTCGGTCGCCGGCGGGCCGCGCTGAGGGGCCGCGGTGAGGGGCCGCGGTGAAGATGGGAGGAGCGACCTGATGCCGCTGATGACCCGACGCCGGTTGAGCGCCGCCGAGCGGCGCGCCTACGACGACCAGGGCTACGTGGTCGTCCCCCGGGTCTTCCCCGCGGACGAGCTGGCGGCGATCGACGCCGAGATCGACCGGCTGCTGACCGAGCCGGGGAACGACGCCGGCGGAATCCACCCCACCTGGGTCTTCCAGGTGGCGCGGCGCTCCGAGATGGCGCGGCGCTTCGCCGAGGACGAGCGGCTGCTGGCC
>DATLLM010000426.1:0-2977 GCA_035537855.1 Chloroflexota bacterium
GTGCGCTTCATCGTGGAGGTCACCCCGGACGGGGGCGAGACCGTGCGCGTCTTCGACGAGCACGTCAACCCCAGAGCCCGGGCCGAGGACCGCGCCTGGCTCGACCGCTGGGTCGACCTCTCCGCCTTCGGCGGGCGTCCCGCTGGACGACGACGGCGGGATCGGCCCACCCGGCCCAGTCGAAGTCGGGGGTCTGGGCGGCGTCGGTGCGCAGGGTCAGGGTGACGCGCCGCCCGCCGAAGGCGGAGAGGTCGACCCAGCGGTCGAGCCAGGCGCGGTCCTCGGCCCGGGCTCTGGGGTTGACGTGCTCGTCGAAGACGCGCACGGTCTCGCCCCCGTCCGGGGTGACCTCCACGATGAAGCGCACGCCGTCCGCGCCTTCGAGGTGCCAGGTCTGGGGGTCGAGCGCCAGGCCGGCCTGGAAGGCGGCGCGTTCGGGGAGCAGGATCGAGGCGGACAGGCTCGAAGGTGGGTGCATGTAGAGCCAGCGGCGCTCGCGCGGCACCTGGCCCGGCTCCCACGGCTCGACGGTCAGGCGTTGGACGGAGACGAAGGGGCTGAGCCCGCGGCCGGCGGGGCTCTCGATCGTGGCGCCGCCGGTGCGGGCCAGCTCGGCCAGGTCGGCCACGAGGCGGGCGTCCTGAGTGCGCGGGATGGCGGGGGCGCCCAGCAGCGGGCGCACCGCGTCGTGGGTGCAGGCCAGACCGAAGACGGCGGCGGGAGCGAGGGCCAGGGCGAGGCGTAGGTTGCGCCGCCGGGCGCCGGTGGCGGAAGCGCCGGCGAACCACCAGCCGAGGGCGCCGAGGGCGAAGACGCTGACCGCGCCCGCCGCGCTGCGCAGGCGGGTGGGGCCGAAGGCGATCTGCACCCGGTGGGTGCCGGCGGGTACGGGGACGGTGAGGAACCCGGGGGAGATGCCGAGGGCCTCGTCGTACGGGGCGAGCTGCGCCGGCACCTCGTGACCGTCGAGGTACGCCCGCCAGCCGGGGAAGGCCAGGGTGCGGAAGGCGAGCACGCCCGGCGTCTCCGCCTCGACCAGGGCGTCTGTCCAGGTGGGACCGCCGGAGACGGCGGCGATGCGCAGCGTTCCGTCGAGGGGCCGGGTGCGTCCGGCGAGCCAGCCGAACTCGGGGTAGAGGCGCTCGTAGACGCCGTTGCCCCGGCGCTTGCCCGGGCCGAGCGCTTCCAGGTCGGCGGTGCGAGGGACGAACTCCCCGCCGGTGGTGGTGCCGGCGCCGAACGTGGCGTTCTCCGTGCCCACCAGCTGGGGGCCGCCGACGCGGCGCTCGACGCGCTCGTCGAGCCACAGGGGGCGGTCCGTGGTGGTGTTCGCCCCCAGCAGGGCGGCAGCCAGGAGCGGCAGCAGGGCGAGCGCCAGGTGCCGCCGCCAGACGGCGGCGGCGCCGGCGGCGAAGAGCGCGAGGATCAGCGCCAGCGGCCCGTAGAGCCGCCAGGAGAACTGCAAGAAGCGCATCAGGGGCACGTTGTCCCAGGCCCAGGCCGACCAGGTGGTGGTCAGCAGCCAGAGCCCGACGGTGCCGGCGCCGCAGAAGAGGGCGGTGGCGAGGACGGGGGAGAGTCGCCTCCCGGAGGGCGCCGGCGGCGCCGGCCGGAGACGGGCGGGACGGAGCGCGACGACTGCCCCGGCCAGGACGAGCGCGGCGCTGAGCGCGAAGAGCGCGCCCTGACCCAGACTCGGTTTGGGCGGAAAGTTGAGGTCGTACGGATAGGACAGGTGCAGGTCGAGCGGACCGGGCACGGTCTGCGGGTTCCCCCCTCGGCGGGTCTGCTCCGTCGCCCCCAGGGGATCGATCAGCCAGGACGTCGCCGCTTTATGTCCACCGTCGAGGGCGACGTGGATCTGCACGTCGTGCTGCTCCACCAGGGCGGGGAGCCAGAAGAAGGCGGTCAGGGCGAGGGCCAGACCGAGTCCCCCGAGCACGGCCCCCAGAGCCGCCCCGCGCGGCCGCCCCGCGCGCCAGGCGGCGAACAACCCCACGACCGCCGCCACCGGCAGCGTGACCAGGGCGGTCAGGTTGTGTGTCAGGACCATGGCGCCCATGACCAGAGCGAGCGCAGCCACCCGCCCTTTCCCCGGACGCTCCCCGGCGCGCCAGGCGGCGAACAGCACCCACGGGAGCAAAGCCAGTCCGAGGGCCTCCGCCAGGTCCGCCCGGATCAGCAGATTGACGATGAAGGGGTACGGCGCGTACGCGTAGGCCACAGCGGCGACGAGCCCGGGAACGCGCCCGCCGAACGCCGCCCGGGCGAGACAGAATGCCCCCGCGGCGCCGGCGCAGCAGGCCAGCGCGCCCATCACCTGGATGGTGGTATAGACGTCCCAGCCGAAGAGGCGCAGCAGCATCCCCAGGTAGTAGGTCCCGGGGGCATAGAAGTTGAAGATGGGGTAGCCGAGGCCGACGAACAGGTCCGGCGTCCAGCGGGGCAGCCACTCCCCGGCGCGCACCGCCCACTCGAAGACGTAGACGCGCAGCAGGTGGTACTCCCCGTCGTCCGCCTTCCACAGGTCGAAGTCCAGGCGCACGAACGGCTGCCAGACGACGAACGTCAGCAGCGCCGCCAGCAGGGGCCACAGCAGCAACCCCGGCGCCGGCCGGGGCCACCGTCGTGCGCGCGCGAGCGTGCGCTTGTGGATCGTGAGCCGGTCGGGTAGACTCTCAGCACCCGACCGCGCCGCCGGCGCGGCCGGCTCCGCCGCTGGCTCCGACAGTGGCACTCCGAGGCGCATTCGTCTAGTGGCCTAGGACACCGCCCTCTCAAGGCGGAGACCACGGGTTCGAATCCCGTATGCGCTACCCCCCTCCCCCCAGATCGCGGCCCCGTCGTGCGGCGCGGTCATCCGTGTTCGAATCCCCCGTTCGGGCGAGATTTGGGCGGGATTGGTCCCGGCGCTCCCGTCCGCGGGCGGCGACTCCGCTGCATCCGCGCGTTCCGTGAACCACCCCGCGCCGGATGC
>DATLLM010000427.1:0-4240 GCA_035537855.1 Chloroflexota bacterium
CGCTGCAAGGCCCCGGACCGGAAATAGGGCAGGGCGCCGGCGCCCGCCCGCCCCACGGTCTCCCAGACGAGGTCGCGCAGGGCGCCGCTCATCCAGGTGCCGACGGGCGCCGAGAAGCCACGCTTGCGGCGGTTGATGATCGAATCCGGGAGGATGCCGCGCATCGCCCGGCGCAGCAGGCGCTTCTTCTGCAGCCACCGCAGGTGCTCGCCGGGCGGCAGCGAGAAGGCGAACTCCACCAGCCGGTGGTCGAGGAACGGGGCGCGCACTTCGAGCGAGTGGGCCATGCTCGTGCGGTCCACCTTGACCAGCACATCGTTCGGCAGCCAGGTGCAGACGTCGAAGTACATGAAGCGCTGCACGCCCCGGAAGTCGTCCAGGTTCGGGCAGGCGGCGAAGCAGTCCTCCATCGGCTCGTGCCCGGCGGCGACGTCCCGCGCCGCGCCGCCCAGCAGGCTCAGGCGCGCGTCCCGGGGGAAGATCGTCCGCCAGCTGTAGTGGGCCTCGTCCGCGTCCAGCTCCGCCCCGGCGACGAAGCGGCGCAGCATCTCGTCCGCCGCCAGCTTCTTGCCCGAGGCGGGCAGCGCGCGGGCGACGCCGCCGACCAGCCCGGTGCGCACCGGGCGGGGGAGCTGGCGGTAGAGGGGCCGGATCGAGTCCGCCAGGTAGGTCTCGTAGCCGGCCAGGATCTCGTCGCCCCCGTCGCCGGAGAGGGCGACGGTGACCCCGCGGCGGGTGGCCTGGGAGAGGTAGTACATGGGCACCGCGGACGTGTCCCCGTGCGGCTCGTCAAGGGAAGCCACGATCCGCGGCAGGGCGTCCGCCAGGGGCTCTCCCGGCACCTCCCACTCCTGGTGGTTGGCCCCGACGTGGTTCGCCACCCGGCGGGCGAAGTCCTGCTCCCCCCAGCCCGACTCGCGGAAGGCGAGGCAGTAGGTCTGCACCGGGTCGCCCATCGCCCGCTGCATGGTGGCCACGACCGCGCTGGAGTCGATCCCTCCGGACAGGAACGCGCCAAGGGGCACGTCCGAGAGGAGGCGCTTGCGCACCGCCGACCCGAAGAGGTCGAGGAAGGCTTCCGCTGTCTGCTCGCCGCGCGGCGGCGTCGCCCGCTCGTCGCGGCGCAGCGACCAGTAGGCGCTCTCCCGCAGCTCGCCCGCCTCGTAGCTGAGACGGTGCCCGGGGCGCACCTGGCGCACGTGGCGCAGCATAGTGCGGGGGGCCATCGTGTAGTTCAGGGCCAGGTAGGTATTCAGCGCTTCGAGGTCGACGTCCCGCGGCAGGTCGGGATGGCAGAGCAGCGCTTTCAGCTCGGAGCCGAAGAGCACCCCCCCCGGTGCCTGCGAGTAGTAGAGGGGCTTCTTGCCCAGCCGGTCGCGGGCCAGCAGGGCCCGCCGGCGGCGGGTGTCCCAGATGCAGAAGGCGAACATCCCCTCCAGGGCGGTCGGGCAGTCGTCGCCCAGGTCCTCGTAGAGGTGCAGGATCGCCTCGGTGTCCGAGTCCGTCGCGAAGCGGTGCCCGCGGCGCTCCAGCTCGGGGCGCAGCTGGGGGTAGTTGTAGATCTCGCCGTTGAAGACGATCCAGATCGTCCCGTCCTCGTTGGCCATCGGCTGGCGGCCCCCGGTGAGGTCGATGATCGCCAGGCGCTGCATCCCGATGGCGGCCCCGCCGTCGACGTACGACCCTTCCTCGTCCGGACCGCGGTGCCAGATGGCCTGCTTCATCCCCTCGAGCAGCGTCCGCGCTTCCCCGGGGGAGGCCTGGTAGTCGATCCAGCCGGCGATGCCGCACATGCTCAGCGCGCCGCCACGAGAGGCATCTAGCGGTCCGGCGCGTCGGGGTCGAAGCCGAGGACGTTGCGGTAGGGATTGAGCCCCGTCGCCGAGCAGACCAGGTCGTCGATCTGCTTGATCACCCGGGCCGGGTTGCCCACCACCACCGCGCCCGGGGGCACGTCCTTGACCACCACCGCGCCCGCCCCGACCAGGGCCTGCTCCCCGATCGTCACCCCGGGCAGGATCGTGGCGTTCCCCCCGATCTTGGCCCCCGGCATCAGGGTCGGCCCCACGATGCAGTCCGAGACGTCCGGGCAGAGCGGGTGCGGCGTATTGGTCAGCTTGGCCCCCGGCCCCACCCAGCAGCCCGTCTTCAGCGTGCTGTACTCCGGGACGAACGCCATGGAGTGCACCCGCGCCCCGTGCTCGATCGTCACGTGGTGCTCGACCACGCTGTGACTCCCGACGCTGACGTTGTCCCCGATGCGGTTGCTCTCCCGCAGCAGGGCGCCGTGCCCGGCCTGGAACTTCGCCCCGATCACGTTGCCGGCGTAGATCACGCTGTGCGAGCGGATGGTGGCGCCGGGCCCGATGACCGTCTCCAGGTCCCCCGGGGCCGCGCCGCGTGGGGGCTCGCCGATGATCACGAAGTCGCCGACGACGCACCCGGCGCCGAGGCGCACGTTGGGGTGGACCCGCGCCAGCGGCGAGACGGTCGCCCCCTCGTGCTGCGTCGCATGCCCGTTCAGCGCCACCATTAGCTCGCTCCCCAGCTGATATCGACCGGCCGGCCGCCCTGGCGCAGCGACTCGTCGGCCGCTTCCAGAACGCGCACCACCTCCAGCCCGTTCCTGGCGTCGGTCAACGGCCGCCCGCCGCCGGCGACGCACTCGACGAAGTGCCCCAGCTCGTTGCGCAGCGGCTCGGTCATCCGGATCTTGGGCACCGTCAGGTCGCCGGTGCGCAGCAGCAGCTTGAACTCGCCGAACGACTCGGCCCGCTCGCGCGGGTCCCTCGTCCCCTCGGGCGGCGCCAGCTGCACCCGGTCGACCCCCTTGTCGTAGATCTGGATCGTGTGGTCCGGATCGACGTCGTCGTAGACCACCATCTGGCGCGAGCCCACCACCACCACCTCGCGCACCTTGTTCGGGTCGAGCCAGGAGACGTGGATGTGCGCCATGCGGCGGGCGCCGGAGGGCAGCGCGCCGAACTCCAGGGTCAGGAAGGCGACGTCCTCCACGCCCGGCTGCAGGAAGCACTGCCCGTAGCAGGCCACCCGGGTGGGGCGCTCGCCCACCAGGTACATCATGATCGACACGTCGTGCGGGGCCAGGTTCCAGACCACGTTGATGTCCTGCCGCACCTGGCCCAGGTTGATCCGCCGCGAGTAGAGGTAGAGCACGTCCCCCAGGTCGCCGGCGTCCGCTTTCGCCTTGACCCAGCGCAGGGCGTCGTTGTGCAGGAAGGTGTGCCCGACCATCAGGGTCAGCCCCCGCTCCGTGGCCAGGGCGTCCAGCTCGGCGCACTGGGCGCTGGTGGTGGAGAGGGGTTTCTCCACAAAGACGTGCTTCCCCGCCCGCAGCGCCTGCCGGGCCATCTGGAAGTGCAGCTCGGCCGGCGTGGCGATGACCACGGCGTTGACCGCATCGTCCGCCAGGAGCTCGTCCAGCCCGGCGTAGAGCGTGACGGCCGGGTAGCGCGTGCGGACGTAGTCGAGGCGCCCCGGGTCCCGGTCGCAGACCGCCCGCAGCGGCGATCCCGGCAGCTCGGCCAGGTTGCGGATCAGGTTGGGGCCCCAGTAGCCGGCGCCGACGACGCCGGCGCGCACCGTGGTCTCAGGCAAAGGAGGAGTTCTCCGCGGCAGACGCCAGCGGCGCCCGGCGTGCGACCGGCTGGCAGGGACGGTCCGGGGTCGGGTCCACGCTTCATCAACCAAACGCATCGCGCCAACCTCGGGTAGCCGCCGGGTGGCCCGATGGAACGCGTCGCCCCAACTTCGGGTAGCCCCCGCTCCCCCTAGCCCGTTCCACCTGAAAGGATGCCTGCCGGCCGATTCGGGCGCCGCCACCTCGCGCTGGTCGCCGCCCCGGCGATCGTGCTCCTGGTCAGCCTGCTCACCTACCGGGAGTGGCTCGACGGGCCCCTGCCGGCGTTCGTCGGGGCCGCCCTGCTCGCCGCCGCCGGCGCCGCCCTCGTCGCCCTGCTCGCCGGCGGCACGGCGCTGCCCCGGCCGTACCTCGCCCTCCTGCTGCTGATCGCCGTCCTCCCCTTCCCGGTCGTGCGCCTCACCCGCTTCCTGCACCGCGGCGAGACCCTCGGCGTCTCCCTCGGTCCCACCTTCGCCTACGGTAGCGCCCTCGAGCCGACCCTCGCGCCGGAGTCGGACCTGCGCGTCGAGCCGGACGCGGTCGTCCTGCGGGCCCCTTCGGGCTCGCTGGGCTCCCTCGAGGTGCGCCTCCCGGACG
>DATLLM010000428.1:0-14368 GCA_035537855.1 Chloroflexota bacterium
CAGCAAGACGCTGTAGAGGCCGGGAGCGACCGCGCGCAAGTCGGCCGCGAAGGGAGCGCCGTCGACGCCGGGGACGCCGCCCGGAAGGTCCGGCTGCTCCACCAGCAGCTCGCGCTCGCCGAGCGTCACCTGCAACCTCACCGCGCCGCCTCCCGGCGCCCGGCGTCGCGCCAGCGGCTGCCCTCCGGGACGGCGTCGGCGGCGGGCCCGCCGGCGCCGGCGCGCCGGTCCAGCAGGGTGGCCGCCGTCGCGGTGGCGGCGACCAGCGCCGCCACCCGGGTGGCGGCCTCGTCCGTCGGCGCGCCGGGCGTCTCCCGGCCGCCGGCGCCCGCGGCCAGCGGCGCCCACCGCTCGGCGATGAAGTCCGTCGAGAGGTCGGCGGCGAGGAAGGCCGGCTCGCGCACGAGCCAGCGGTGGAAGGGCAGGCTGGTGCGCACGCCCGAGATCACGTACTCGTCCAGGGCCCGGCGCAGGCGGGCGATGGCCTCGTCGCGGCTGCGACCCCAGCAGATCAGCTTGGCGAGCAGGGCGTCGTAGTGAACGGTCACGGCCAGTCCCGGCTCGCAGGCGCTGTCCACGCGGACGCCCAGCCCACCGGGCTCCCGCACCAGACCGAGCGTGCCGGTCGACGGCAGCCAGCCGGCGAGGGGGTCCTCGGCCATGATCCGGGCCTCGACGGCGTGGGCGGCGCCGCCGTTGCCGCCGGCGCCGGTGGCCCCGGCCGGCCCCCGCAGCGCGTCGTCCAGGGACTCGCCGGCGGCCAGCCGCAGCTGGGCCTGCACCAGATCGATTCCGGTGACCATCTCGGTCACCGGGTGCTCCACCTGCAAGCGGGCGTTCATCTCCAGGAAGTAGAAGCTGCCCGTGCCCGGCTCGTAGAGAAACTCGATGGTGCCCGCGCCCCGGTAGCGGGCGGCCGCGGCCGCGGCCACGGCGGCCTCCCACAGACGCCGGCGCACCTCAGGCGGCAGTCCCGGGGCGGGCGACTCCTCGACCACTTTCTGGAAGCGGCGCTGCAGGCTGCACTCCCGCTCGCCGAGCGGGACGACGCGGCCGGCGCCGTCGCCGAAGAGCTGCACCTCGACGTGGCGCGGGCGCTGCACGAGCTTTTCCAGGTAGACCCGCCCGTCGCCGAACGCCGCCTGCGTCTCCCGCCTGGCCTGGGCCAGCGCCGGGAGCAGCGCATCCGGTCCGGCCACGCTGCGCATCCCTTTGCCGCCGCCCCCGGCGGCGGCCTTGATCAGCAGGGGGAAGCCGATCTCCGCGGCGGCGGCCACGGCGGCGGCGTCGTCCGCGACCGGCTCCGGCGTCCCCGGCACCGTCGGCACGCCCGCGGCGGCGGCCAGGCCCCGAGCGGCCACCTTGTCCCCCATCAGGGCCAGGGCCTCCGGCGTCGGGCCGACGAAGGTCAGCCCGGCGGCCTCGCAGGCCCGGGCGAAGGCGGCGCTCTCGGAGAGGAAGCCGTAGCCGGGGTGCACCGCCTGGGCCCCGCTGCGGCGGGCCGCGTCCAGGATGGCGTCCGCGTTCAGGTAGCTCGCGGCGGCCGGCGCCGGGCCGATGGGCAGGGCGTAGTCGGCCAGGCGGACGTGCAGGGCGTCGCGGTCGGCGTCCGAGTAGACGGCGACGGCGTGGGCGCCCAGCTCGTGGACGGCGCGCACGATGCGCACGGCGATCTCGCCGCGGTTCGCCACGAGCACGCGCTCGAACATGGCGCCCCTAGAGGGGGATGTTCCCGTGCTTGCGCGGGGGATTGCGGTCCCGCTTGTTGCGCAGCATCTCCAGGGCGGAGATCAGCTTGCGCCGCGTCTGGCGGGGCTCGATCACGTCGTCCACGTAGCCCCGGGCGGCGGCGACGTAGGGGTTGGCGAACTTGGTGCGGTACTCCTCGATCAGGCGGGCGCGCGTCGCTTCGGGATCGGCCGAGGACTCGATCTCCTCGCGGAAGATCAAGGGCACGGCCCCCTCGGCGCCCATGACGGCGATCTCCGCCGTTGGCCAGGCGTAGTTGACGTCGCCCCGGATGTGCTTGGAGGACATGACGTCGTAGGCCCCGCCGTAGGCCTTGCGGGTGATCACCGTCAGCTTGGGCACGGTGGCCTCGCAGTAGGCGTAGAGCAGCTTCGCGCCGTGGCGGATGATCCCGCCGTGCTCCTGGGCTACCCCGGGCAGGAAGCCGGGCACGTCGACGAACGTGACCAGGGGGATGTTGAAGCAGTCGCAGAAGCGCACGAAGCGCGCCGCCTTGTCCGCCGAGTCGATGTCCAGGACGCCGGCCAGCACCGCCGGCTGCTGCGCGACGACGCCGACGGACGCACCGCCCAGCCGGGCGAAGCCGACGACGATGTTCCGGGCGAAGAGGGCCTGCACTTCGAGGAACGTCTCGCGGTCGACCACCCGGCGGATGATGTCCCGCATGTCGTACGGGCGGTTGGGCTGCTCGGGGACGAACGAGTCCAGGTCGGCGTCCTCGCGCAGCGGATCGTCCCCGGTGTCCAGCCGCGGCGGGTCGTCCACGTTGTTCGGCGGCAGGTAGGCCAGCAGGCGGCGGATCAGGTCGAGGCACTCCGCCTCGGAGGGGGCCAGGAAGTGGGCCACCCCGCTGGTGGCGTTGTGCACCTCGGCGCCGCCGAGCTGCTCGAAGTCCACGTCCTCGTGGGTGACCGACTTCACGATGTTGGGTCCGGTGACGAACATGTAGCTCGTCCGCTCCACCATCAGCACGAAGTCGGTGATCGCCGGGGAGTAGACCGCCCCGCCGGCGCAGGGCCCCATAATGGCCGAGATCTGGGGGATCACGCCGGAGGCCAGGGTGTTGCGCAGGAAGATGTCGGCGTAGCCCCCGAGGGAGACCACCCCCTCCTGGATGCGCGCCCCGCCCGAGTCGTTCAAGCCGATCAAGGGCGCGCCGTTCTTCATCGCCAGGTCCATCACCTTGCAGATCTTCTCGGCGAACGCTTCCGAGAGCGATCCGCCGAAGACGGTGAAGTCCTGCGAGAAGACGTAGACCAGACGCCCGTCGATGCGCCCCCAGCCGGTGACCACGCCGTCGCCGAGGTAGCGCTGCCGGTCGAGCCCGAAGTCCGACGAGCGGTGGGTGACCAGCATGTCGGTCTCCTCGAAGCTGCCCGGGTCGAGGAGCAGGTCGAGGCGCTCGCGGGCGGTCAGCTTGCCCCGGGCGTGCTGCTGGTCGATGCGTCGCTGCCCGCCGCCGAGGAGGGCCTCGGACTTGCGCTGGCGGAGGTCGCGGATGCGCTCTGGCACCTGGGAATCGCCGGCCATTCGGTTGGACAGGGGCCAGAGCGTAGCATGTGGCGCGTGTTGTGGGCCCTTCAGGGGGCGGATACACTTGAAGCGACCCCGAGGTGCGTGCCGCAGCGGCGCCGGGACGGCCCTGAGGCGCGTGCCGCGTGGTCACCCTGTTCGTGCGCCTGCGGCCGCGCCGCAGGAGGTCCGAGGCGTCGAGGGGCTGCGACGCTCACGCAGTCGGCGGCGGACGCCGCCAGACCCCCGGGATCGGTGTGAGATGAGGTCAATCGCGGGAGCCCGAGTGCTCAAGGTCTTCGCGGCGCTCGCCCTGCTGCTCACGCTTCTGCCCGCTGCCGCCGGCCGGGCCGGCGCCCAGGGGCTGATTCGGGAGACGCTGCGCGAGTACGACGTGGTCAACGGCTACTTCTTCACCCAGACCGGGGGGGAGGACGGCGAGCACGGCTTCAGCGTCACCGACGAGGACGGCGCGATGCTCTGGCGGGAGTACCAGCGCCTCGGCGGGCCGGACGCGCTCGGCTACCCCATCTCGCGGCGCTTCTCCTGGAACGGCTTCACCGTTCAGGCCACCCAGAAGGCGGTGCTGCAGTGGCGCCCCGACCTGGGCCGGGCCGTGCCGGTCAACCTGCTGGACGAGCTCTCCCGGACGGGGAAGGACGATTGGCTGGCCAGCTACCGCCAGATCCCCCGACCGGCGAGCTTCGGCGACGAGGCCGGCCTCACCACGCAGCAGGTGACCGAGAAGCGGCTGCGCCTGCTGGAAGCCAGCCCTCCCATCCGGGACGCGTTCCTGGCCACCCCGGACTTCCTCGAAGCCAACGGCCTGCCCGTGGCCCCGGTGACCGACGTCGGCCCCGCTTTCGTCCTCCGCGCCCAGCGCCGGGCCTTCCAGCTCTGGAAGGTGAACACCCCGTTCGCCCGGGTCGGGCAGGTCACCGTGGTCAACGGGGGCGACCTGGGCAAGGAGGCCGAGCTCTACCCGGCGGCGGCGACGCTCCCGGAGAGCGCCGCCCAGCAGATCGCCGTGCAGCCGGGAAGCACCTTCCGCCTCAGCGCGGCCGAGGCGGGCGCCCTCAAGCAGGTGGTCGAGCGGGCCCGGCCGGCGGTGGTCAAGCTGACCGACGGCGAGAGCGGCGTCGGCACCGGGATCATCTTCGACCCCAACGGCCTCGTCCTGACCAACAACCACGTACTCGCGGCGCTGCCACCGGGCAAGACGATGGCGATCCTGCCGGACGGCCGCCGCTTCCCGGTGCGGGCGCTGGGCACGGACGAGTTCACGGACGTGGGGCTGGCCCGCATCGACGCCACCGGACTCCCCTACGTCCCGCTGGGGAGCGCCGCCGGGCTGGCCATCGGCGAGCGGGTGGTGGGGATCGGCAACGCCCCCATCTTCCCCGGTAGCCCGAGCGCCAAGCTGGGTACGGTGCGCTCACTCTCCGGCGAGATCCAGACCTTTCAGGACTACCCCCTGTTCAACCTGATCACGACGGACACCTTCCTGCACCCGGGCGACAGCGGCGGCCCGCTGCTCAACGCCCGGGGCGAGGTGGTTGGCCTGAACAGCGCCATCCGCATCGGCCGGCGCGGCGCCGAGCTGTCCGGCTACTCCATCCCCGTCGAAGGGGCCAGGGCGATCGCCGACCAGCTCCTGGCGAACGGGCGGGTGCCCCGACCGAACATCGGGGTCAGCATCCAGGAGGTCTCGCCCGTGCTCGCCTCCAGCCTGAGCCTGCCCGTGCGGCAGGGGGTGCTGATCACGCAGGTGACGGACGGCGGACCGGGTGAGGCCGCCGGCATCCAGCCGGGCGACGTGATCGTAGGCATGGATGGCCGGGATGTGACCGGGATCACGGACCTGCGCCGTCTGATGGTGAATCATAAGGCGGGCGACCGGGTCAACCTGGTGCTGATCAGCGGCAGCCGCCCCCGCCAGACGGTGGCGGTGACGCTGGCCGAACGCACCCCTTCCGTTTGATCCGGCGCGCGCCCGGCCGAAAATCGTCACGGCTCGAGTGAGTGAGAATGCGACGTCGACCTGTATTCGTCGCCGGCTTTGCCGGCGTGCTGGCCCTCGCCGGTGGGGCAATCGCCGGCTGCGGCGGGCCCCCCGCCGCGAGCAACGCCGCCGCCGGCGGCACGCCCGGCGCGGCCGCCGGCGGAAAGCGAGCGACCATCGAGCTGGAGAAGGGCGGCAGCGTCGTCATCCAGCTCTTCCCGGACGCCGCCCCTCAGACGGTGAAGAACTTCGAGGACAAGGCGAGCAAGGGCTTCTACAACGGGCTGACCTTCCACCGCGTCGAGGACTGGGTCGTCCAGGGCGGCGATCCTCGAGGCGACGGCCGGGGCGGCGGCCAGATGGCGACCGAGCTGAGCCAGCGCCCCTTCGCCGTCGGCGCCGTCGGCGTCGCCCGCGGCGGGGACATCCGGGTCAGCAACGACTCCCAGTTCTTCATCTGCACCAAGCCGGCCGAGTGGCTGAACAACCAGTACACCAACTTCGGCCAGGTCGTCTCGGGGATGGAATCGGTGCAGAAGATCGCCCGCGGCGACAAGATCAAGTCCATCTCGGTCACGGGGTGACCGGGCCGCGCGCTGCCCGGCGCGCGGCCGGGGCGCCGCGCGGCCGCGTCGATCCGAGAGGGGGTGAGGGCCACGACTGAGCAACGGGCGCCGTCAACCGCCGAGCGGCCGGTCAGCACCGGCAGCGACGTCCCCATCCAGCCCATCTACCGGCCGGCCGACCTGGACGGCTGGGACTACGCCGCCGCCCTGGGCGATCCCGGAGCGTACCCCTTCACCCGGGGCATCTATCCCACCATGTACCGCGGCCGGCTGTGGACGATGCGCCAGTACGGCGGCTACGCCACGGCCGCCGAGTCCAACCGCCGCTACCGGTTCCTGCTCGAGCAGGGACAGTCCGGGCTCTCCGTCGCGTTCGACCTGCCGACCCAGCTCGGCTACGACGCCGATCACCCGATGGCCGAAGGGGAGGTCGGGCGGGTCGGCGTCTCCATCGGCAGCGTCGAGGACGCCGATCAGCTCTTCGACGGGATCCCCCTCGAGCGGGTGAGCACGTCGATGACCATCAACGCCACGGCGACGATCCTGCTCGCCCTCTACGTCGCCGCCGCCGAACGGCAGGGCGTCGCCGCGGCGGCCCTCTCCGGGACGACCCAGAACGACATCCTCAAGGAGTACGTCGCCCGGGGGACGTTCATCTATCCGCCCCGCCCTAGCCTGCGCTTGATCACGGACACCTTCGCCTACTGCGCCGGCAGCCTCCCCCGCTGGAACCCGATCAGCATCAGCGGCTACCACCTGCGGGAGGCCGGCTGCACGGCCGCCCAGGAGCTGGCCTTCACCTTCGGCAACGCCATCGCCTACGTCGAGGCGGCCCTGCAGGCCGGTCTGGGGATCGACGCCTTCGCCCCCCGCCTGTCCTTCTTCTTCGCCTGCCACAACGACTTCTTCGAGGAGATCGCCAAGTTCCGGGCCGCGCGCCGCATGTGGGCCCGGATCACCCGCGAGCGCTTCGGCGCCCGCGACCCCAACTCGTGGCGCCTGCGCTTCCACACCCAGACGGCGGGGAGCACCCTCACCGCCCAGCAGCCGAACAACAACGTCGTCCGGGTCACCCTCCAGGCGCTGGCGGCGGCCCTCGGCGGGACCCAGAGCCTGCACTGCAACGCCCTCGACGAGGCCCTCGCCCTGCCGACCCAGGCGACCGCCGAGCTGGCCCTGCGCACGCAGCAGGTGGTCGCCTACGAGAGCGGCATCACGGCCACGGTCGATCCGCTCGCCGGAAGCTACTTCGTCGAGAAGCTGACCGACGACCTGGAGGCCCAGGCTGAGGCCTTCCTGACCGAGATCGACGCCATCGGCGGCGGACTGGCCGCCGTCGAGACCGGCTACTACGGGCGCCAGATCGAGGAGAGCGCCTACCGCCACCAGCGCCAGATCGAGGCCGGTGAGCGCACCATCGTGGGCGTGAATCGCTTCCGCACCGCCTCCGGGGCGGAAGCGGCGCCCGCGCCGGAGCTGCTGCGGGTCGACCCCGCCGTGCGCGCGCAACAGTCGGAGCGCCTGGCCCGGCTGCGCCGCGAGCGCGACGCCGGCGCGACCGGGGCGGCGCTCGACCGTCTGCGCGCCTGCGCCGGCGGCACCGAGAACGTCCTCCCGGCCCTCGTCGACTGCGCCCGGGCCAACGCCACCCTGGGAGAGATGGCGGGGGCGATGCGAGACGTCTTCGGCGAGCACCGGCCGTGAGCTCCCGACCCGGCCGGCGGAGGGTAGGGCTCGTCCGGGGGGGGGACGGCAGGACATGATCATCGGCATCGACCACGTTGGCATCGCCGTGCGGGACGGCGAGGCCGCCGCCGCCGGCTTCGCCCGCCTCACCGGCTGGGACGCCGGGGAGCTGGAGACGGTGGCCGCCCAGCACGTGCGGGTCTGCTTCCTCCCGGACCGGCCGGCGCCCGCCGGCGCCCGGCTGGAGCTGCTCCAGCCGGAGACGGAGGAGAGCGCCGTGGGGCGCTTCCTCGAGCGCCGCGGCGAGGGGATGCACCACGTCTGCTTCGCCGTCCAGGATATCGGCGCCGAGCTGGCCCGCCTCGCCGGCGCAGGCTTCGAGCTGATCGACGCCGTCCCCCGCCGCGGCCACGGCGGTCTGGTGGCGTTCGTGCACCCCCGGGCGGCGAACGGGGTGCTGATCGAGCTGCTACAACGCGACCCCCCGGACCGGGCCCTAGAGGCATGAGCGCGACCACGCGCGACGCGGCCCTGATCGAGGCCGCCCGGGCCGGCGATCGCCGCGCCCTGTCCCGCCTGCTGACCCTGGTAGAGGCGGGCGGTGCGGACGCAGACGCCGCCGTGCAGCGCCTGTACCATTATTCGCAGCGGGCGCACGTGGTCGGGATCACCGGCTCGCCCGGGGCCGGCAAGAGCACGCTCGTGGCGGCCCTGGCCGGCGCCCTGCGGCTGGCGAAGCGGACGGTGGCCGTGGTCGCCGTCGATCCCAGCAGTCCGTTCACCGGCGGCGCCCTCCTCGGCGACCGGATCCGGATGGCCGCTCTGGCCGGGGACGACGGCGTCTTCGTGCGCAGCATGGCCAGCCGCGGCGCCGGCGGAGCCCTCGCGGCGCAGGCCGGCGCCGCGGCCACCGTGCTGGCGGGCGCCGGGTTCGAGGTGGTGCTGGTGGAGACGGTCGGCGCCGGACAGGACGAGCTGGCGGTGGCGGGAGAGGCGCAGACGACGGTGGTGGTGACCGCGCCGGGCGGCGGGGACGAGATTCAGGCCCTCAAAGCCGGTCTGCTGGAGATCGCCGACGTGCTGGTGGTGAACAAGGCGGATCTGCCCGGCGCGGACAGGCTGGTGGCCGCGCTGCGCTTCGGCCGCGGCGTCGAGGCCCGGCCGCACCCGGCGGACTGGACGCCCCCGATCGTGAAGACGGTGGCGACCGCGGGAGACGGGGTGTCCGAGCTGGTCGCGGCGCTGGAGCGCCACCGCGCGTGGCGCGAATCCGGGGGAAGCGGCGCCGGGCGCGCCCGGACTCTGGCCGAGCGGCGCATCCTGCGCCTGGCGGCGGCGCGCGCTCTGGCCCGCGCGACCGACCGGGCGAGGCAGTCGGGCGTCTGGCCGGAGCTGGTCGAAGCGGTGATCTCCGGTCGCCTCTCCGCCCCGGCGGCGGCGACGGCGCTGCTGGATGAGGGAGGCGAGGCGGAGCGATGATGCGCTGGGGGGTACTCGCCGCCGTCGCCGCCGCCGGGGCCCTGCTGCTGGCGGCGTTCGTCGCCACCACCGGCAGCGTGGTCGCGGTCGTCGGCGCCCTGGCGGTCGCCGTGCTGCTGACGATCGCCTCCGGGGCCCTGCTGCTGCGCGCCCGCGCCGGAGCGCGCGGTGCGCCGCACCGGCCGCCGTTGACCGAGGCGCCGGGCCGGCGCCGGGGGCCCCTGCCGCCGCTGCCGGACCGGGCGCGGCCGGATCTGCAGGTGGCGCCGGGCACCGCCTCGCCGCCCCGGTCGGCGGACGGAATCCTGCCCGCGAACGCCGGCGTTCGCGCCGCCGGGCCCCCGGAGGCGGGGCCGGCGCCCTCAGCCGGCGTCGCCGCCGTCGCCCGCGAGCTGGCGCAGACGGCGGTGCAGCGCACGGGCGCCCCGGCGGCGTCGGTGCTCGTCGCCCGCGGGCGGCGGCTGGTGGCGGCCGGGACGGCGGGCGATTGGGCGCTCGCGCGGCAGCTTCAGGCCGAGACCCGCGAGGCGCCGCCCGGCTGGCCGGGTCAGCCCGGTGGTGCGGAGCGACCGGACGACGCCGAACCGCCGGAGTTCCCGGTGGACGACACGTTTCCCGCGCTGCTGGCCCTGTACGGCCGGGCCGCGCCGGTCGAGCGCTGGATCGAGCTAGAAGACGCCCCGCCGGAGGTGCTGCCCCTGGCCGGCCTGGCCGACCGCGGCGCCGGCGTCGTGCTGCCCCTGGCCCACGCCCGGGAGCTGGTCGGGCTGTGGGTGCTGGCCAAGCGGCCCAAGAGCCGCACCTACACCGACTCCGAGATCCTGAACCTGGAGCGCATCGCCCGCCAGGCCGCCCCCGCGCTCGGGGCGGCCATCGCCAGAGACGCTTCCTGAGGCCGCGCTCCCGGGAGCGGCGCCCGGGGCGGAGGGCGGGACGCCGGCCAGCGGACAGGCGTCGCAGCGCAGGTCGCGGCAGGTGGCCTCGAAGACGGCGATCAGGCCCTGCTGCGCCGCCGCCGTGAGCGGCCGGCCGGAGCGCCCCGCGGGAGCGGCGGCCGGGAGGGCGGCGCGCTGCGACACCAGGCGGGTGATCCAGTTCTCGGCCAGGGGCGGGTGGGCCAGGTACGCGCGGCGGGCCGCCGCCCGCCAGCGGCGCTCGGTGGCCGCCAGGGGCAGCAGGACGTTCACCACCACGTCTGCGGCCCGGGAGGGACCGAGGGGGGCGCCGGCGCCGGTCCGGGCGGCCACGCCGAAGTCCCAGTGGCTGCGCCAGTAGTCTGCGCCGCCGGAATCGCCGGCGGTGTCGGGCGCCGCCCCGGCCGGAGAGGGCGGCGGTTCGGCCACCAGCCCGGCCACCGCCCGCGCCGCCCGCGCCGGCCGGGGCTCTGTCTCCAGGATGCGACCCGTGGCCGCGAGCAAGCCCTCGGGCGGCCAGCGGCGAACGAGACGGGCCAGGGCGAGCACGCGGCGCACGGGGGCGTTCTCGGGGCGTCCGGCGGCGGTCCAGCGGTAGGCGCGCAGCAGCGGCGGCCGCCGCTGCCGCCCCCAGGCGGCTTCCAGCCCGGCCACGGTTTCGCCACGGCGCCGCGACAGGGGCAGGTGGCGCTGGGAAGGCAGCAGCCCGGCACTGCCCAGGAGTAGAGCCTCCACGTCCGCCCCGTCCGCCGCTGCGGCTCGGAGCAGCCCGGTCAGGGGCAGGGCGGCGGCGAGGGAGCGCAACGGCGCCGCGTTGTGCTCGTAGCCGAGTGCGGCGGCGACCTCCTCGTAGGCCACCTGCTCGACCGGTACGCGCCCGCGGGCCGCCGCCAGCCGGGAGGTGGCAGCGGCGAAGCGCGCCGCACCGGCGGCCACGAGCGTCCGCCGCGGGGACTGGCCGGAGCGGTCCCGAGCGCGGGCGGCGCAGGGGAACGGCGCGGCGCACGCTGCGCCGGGCGGACCGGCGGCGCCGGGCCAGGATCGGGGGTCGGCCCCGAGGACGAGCAGGGGCAGCTGCCGCCCGCCGGGCGCCGCGCAGCGCCCGCCGTCGTCCTGGGCGACGACGTGCAGCACGACCCCTCCGTAGCGCGGATCGGCGCCGTGCCCGTGGCGCGCCCAATCGCTGCTGCGGCGGTGAACCTCGACGGCGCCCCGCACCTCGCCGCCCGCCGTCTCCAGGATGGCGTCCAGGAAGTCCGGCCCCGGCCCCCGGTTGCGCCGGCCGGAGTAGCGGACGCGGAGCGTCTCGCCCCCGGAGGTGGCCAGCGACGCCGCCCCCGCCGCCTGTTCCCAGGCGCCGGCGAGCTCCGCCTCCGCCGGGGCCACGACAGCGCGTACACGTTTCCGCATACCGCCGATGCTACCATAGTTCCTGGTATGGTGGAAGGGAACGTGAAGCGCCGCTGCCTCGCTCCGCTGCTCCTGGCGCTGTCGCTGGTGATGGGATGCGCCTCACAGGGCCCGGCGGCGGCGCCGGCCGGGGCGCCGGCCGGGGCGACGCCCGCGGCGGTCGCCCCGGGCGCCTCGGGCGCTCGGGGCCGGGGTGGGGTGCTGGCCGCGCCGGATGGCCTGTCCCCCCAGGCCACGCTCGACCAGCTGCGCAGCGTCGCCCCGCCGGCGCGCGACGAGGCCGACCTCGTGCGGCGCTACAAGAACGCCTGCGGCACGCCGGCCGCGCCGGCGGTGGCCCTGACCCGGGACGCGGAGGTGGGCGCTTCGGAGCCATTCTGGGTGCTCGACCAGGTCAGCCACCGCTTCTTGCAGGTGCAGGCCACGCTGCGCCACGCCTCACCCCACCTGCTCTTCTACGTCCAGGACGGGATGGCCTACAACCAGGACGCTCTGGCCGCGAGCGCCCGCGTCTTCGAGGAGAAGACGTACCCCATGCTGCGCCGGTACTTCGGCGACGTGCCGGTCGAGCCCCGGCTGACCATCTTCAACGGGCGCGTGCCCGGGGTCGGGGGCTACTTCTCGGCGAGCGACCTCTTCCCGCGGTCCGTCAACCCGTACTCGAACGAGCGGGTCATGCTGTTCATGAGCCTGGACAACGCCCGGCCGGGCGGCGACGCCTACGACGCCGTGCTGGCCCACGAGGCGCAGCACTTCGTGCACTGGGTGATCAAGCCCCAGCAGGACTCCTGGATCAACGAGGGGGCCTCGGAGCTGGCGATGGCCGTCGCCGGGTACGACCAGTCGGCGGAGGCCCGCCAGTACCTGAACAACCCGGAGACGCAGGTCAACGGCTGGACGGACCAGCGCTGGCGGACCCCCCCCCACTACGGGGCGGGGTACCTGATCCTGGAGTACGCCGCCCAGCGCCTCGGCGGCTACGAGCACCTCAAAGGGCTCCTCGCCTCGGCGGGGACGAGCGTGCAGACGTTCGACTCGTTTCTGGCCGGGCCGGAGGGCCGGCGGATCGGTGCCGCCCGCTTCGACGATCTGTTCCGGGACTTCGTCGTCGCCAACCTGGTCAACGACCGCTCGCTGGCCGACGGGCGCTACGGCTACGAGCGCCTGAACGCCTTGCGGGCCCGCACCCAGGAGAGCTTCTCCACCTTTCCGGCGCAATCCAGCGGCCGGCTTCAGCCCTACGGCACGCGCTACGTCGAGGTGCAGCCGTCGAGCGGGACGAGCGGGACGCTCGACCTGCGCTTCGACGGAGCGGGGGAGGCCCCCCTCTTCGGCGGCGCGCCGCGCGGCGGCGGCCGGGCGCAGTGGTGGAGCGGGGCCGCGGACGAGATGGAGAGCACCCTCACCCGGGAGATCGATCTGAGCGCGGTGAAAGCGGCGACGCTGCGCTTCGCCGCCTGGTACCAGATCGAGCGCGACTACGACTACGCCGGCGTCGCCGTCTCCAGCGACGGCGGCTGTTCCTGGAAGACGCTGCCCGGGACGCACACCACGGACAGCGACCCCGTCGGCCAGAACCTGGGCAACGGCCTGACCGGGATCAGCGGCGGCGGCGCCGAACCCGCCTGGGTAGACGAGTCGATGGACCTGAGCGCCTACGCCGGTGGCAAGATCCTGCTGCGCTTCTTCTACGTCACCGACCAGTCCTACCACGGATCGGGCTTCGCCGTGGACGACATCAGCGTCCCCGAGACGGGCTACGCCGACGACGCCGAGTCCGACGGCGGCTGGCAGGCGAACGGCTTCTTGCGCTCGGTCAACGCCGCCGCGCTGGACTGGACGGTGCAGGCCATCGCCTACGGCGAGGGCGGAGCGCAGGTGCGGCAGGTGCCCCTCACCCGGGGAAGCGACGGCCGCCTCGGCGGGTCGCTCAGCGTCGGCGGCTTCGGCGCCGCGGTCAAGCGGGTGGTCGTGGCCGTGGCCCCGATGGTGCCGGTCACCCGGGAAGACGCCGACTACCGCCTCGACCTCGCCGTGCGGGCCGGCTAAGCGCGCCCGACACGGCTGCGGGAGAGCAGCGAGGGGTCCTGAGAACGCCTCTCTAGAAGGGGGCTGGGGACAACGTCCCCAGGAAGCAACCTTCTGCTCTCCCCCAACCGGGTGAGGCACTCTAGGCGCCGGCGGCGGGCACGCCCGCGCCGGCGCTGGGGGCCGGTCGCCGGCCGCGGCGCCAGAAGAAGAAGGCCCCGGCGACGACGGCCAGCGGCAGCAGGTAGACCAGCAGGTAGATCGCCACGTCGAGCAGCCCCACCAGGGAAGCGCCGAGGCCGGCCAGGGCCAGACGCAGGGTGCGCACCGGGCGAGGCTCGCCCGCGCCGAAGGGGTCGCCGGCGCGCGCCGGGAGGGTCAGGTTGACGCTGACCGTTGAGAGGTCGGCGCGGCGCTGGAGCAGATTCATCCGCCCCTTCAGGCGGTCGATCTGGGTGCGCACCTCCGTGACCCGCTGCTGCAGAGGCAGGATCTCCTCGATGCGCTGGGCGCGCTCCAGCAGCCGCAGGTACTGCGCCTCCACCGCTTCGAGGCTGCGCACCTGGGCGTCGAGGTCGACGTACTCCTCGGTCACCTCCTGGGTGCTGACCTGCTCGCTGAGCGGCGTGCCGAGGGCGCGCAGGCGGTCCATGGCGGCGTCGAAGTCGGCCGCGGGCACCTTCAGGGTCAGGTTCGCCGCTTGCCCGGCGGGCACGGGCCGGGGCGGGGCGATCGCTCCGGGCGGCCGGCCCGGCGCCGGCGGTTCGGCCGGCTGGTCGCTCCGGTAAGACGTGGACGAGGCGGCGACGTAGGCGCCGGGGATGGCCGCCACCACCTCGCTCACCCGGCGGGTGCCCTCGCCCAGGTCGGCGACCTGCAGGCTGAGCGAGCCGGTCTTGACCACCATGCGGTCTGAGGTGGGCAGGGGCGGCAGGGGCGGCGCGGCCTGGGCGAGCTGGGCCGTCGCCGGCGCGCCCTGCCGGGCCGCGGCCCCGGCCGGGGCGCGCCGGCGACGGCCCAGC
>DATLLM010000429.1:0-6123 GCA_035537855.1 Chloroflexota bacterium
AGGGAGCTCAGCGCCCACAGCTGCGCCGGCCGCAGAAAGCGGTCGCCGGCGGATCGCGCGGCCACGACCCGCACCCGCCCTGAGGCCATCGTCACCGGCGCCGTGTCGGCGGAGCCCGGCCGGGCGTCGACGTCCGCCCCGCCGCGCGCGTGCTCGGGGAGGTGGGAGACGATCCGGCGCGGTTCGCCACGCCGAACGCCCGGCCGGGCTCCGCCGGCACGGCGCCGGTGACGGGTGACCAAGGCCTCCGGGCGGGTGCGGGTCGTGGCCGCCCGATCCGCCGGCCACCGCTTTCTGCGGCCGGCGCAGCTGTGGGCGCTGAGCTCCCTCCGCGTCTCGCTCGGGCCCGCGCCGCCTACGGCTGCCACCGGCGGTCCGGTACGTCTCACCAGATCGCGGTGCGGACGGTCGCCGACCGCCGGCTGGAGATCCTCCACCACCCGCTCGCCGCCGGTCGGTGCTACGACGAGGCCGTCCACCAGCGGAACCGGGCGCGGGCGGCGGAGGGACGCCCGGCGCCAGGGCCAGGTGCCCGCCGAGTCTCCGGGTGACGGCCGAGCGCGGACGCGCGATGCGGGCGCGTGGACAGGGGGGCCCGGCAGCCCCGGCACAGCGGTCGGCCCCGGTGGCCGGGATCGGCATCGTCGTGCGAGATACTGGACACACGGCTCATCCCACAACTGCGCAGAAGGGAGGTGCGGCACGTGGCCGACGAAGTCATGCGAGCGCACATCGTCATTCCGAGGAAGCTGGTGGCGTCGATCGACCGTCTTGTGGGGAAGCGTGCCCGGAGCCGGTTCGTCGTCGAGGCCGTCTCTGAGAAGCTGGCCCGGGAGCGCCGCGCCGAGGTGCTCACCGCAGCGGCCGGCGCGCTCGCCGGGGACTCCGTCCCGGGGTGGGACGATAGCACGGCTTGGGTCAGGCGCTCCCGCGACCGCGACGAGGCGCGGCTGGAACGGCTCTGGAAGGAGCGCGTGTGAGCCGGTACCTCCTCGATACGGATGTCCTGATTGACGACGCCAGCGGCAAGGAGCCCGCGGTCGGGCGGATCAAGGGGCTGATCGCCCAGGGCGACGACCTCGGCCTCTGCGCCATCGCCGTCGCCAAAGGCTTCGCCGGCCTCCGGCTTCACCAGCGGAACCACCGGCGCCGAGTCGTGTCCACGTTCATCTCCTGGGCCGTCTCGCTCGACGCCGCCCGGCGCGCCGGCGTTTCGCGCCCCCACCACGAGCGCGTCGCCGCCGGAGCGACCGGGCTTCCGTACCCCACCGCCTTCGTGACCGCGTGCTCGAGGAGCGGTGTCCCACCGTCAGGGGGTCAGGCCGAAGAGGCCGAAGAGCTCCGCCTCGGTGAGGAGGGCGCGCAGGTCGAGGCTGACGTCGTCGACCACGCGGTCGAAGAGGTGCTGCTTCTCCTGCAGCACGGCGTCGATGCGCTCCTCGATGGTGTCCTCGCAGACGTAGGCGTAGACGTGCACCGGCAGGGCCTGACCCAACCGGTGGCTGCGATCCTCGGCCTGGCGCTCGACGGCCGGGTTCCACCAGCGGTCGAAGTGGAAGACGTAGGACGCCTCCTGGAGATTGAGGCCGGCCCCGCCGGCGCGCAGGGAGAGGACGAGGGCCGTCCGGCTGGCGTCCTCCCGGAACCGGCGCACGACGGCGTCTCGCTCCGCGAGCGAGAGCTCGCCGGTGTAGAGGAGGGGACGCAGCGCCGCCAGGCGGGCGGCGAGGGCGCCGGCGCCGAAGCGCTCGTCGACGAACTGGCTGAACACCAGCGCCCGGTGCCCTTCCGAGCGGAGGGTGTGCAGGCGCCGCCGGAGGTCGTCCAGTTTGGCCGACTCCCCGGTCGCCGGGCAGAAGTTGCAGCACTGCTTCAGGCGGACGATGAGGTCGAGGACGTTGTCGACGCGCAGGCGCTCGCCGCGCTCGCGCAGCTCGACGACGCCGTCCCGCTCGGCGCGGTCGTAGCTCTCCCGCTGGGCCGGGGTCAGGGGGAGGAGGACGCGGCTGACCACCTTGGAGGGGAGCTGGGGCAGGACGTCGGCCTTGCGCCGGCGGAGCTGCAGGGTGCGGAGCTTCTCCAGCAGGGAGCGGCGGGGCGCGGGGGCGCGCGGCCCCCCGTCCCGGTGGGGGGTGACGAACTCGAGGACCGACGCGAGGTCGTCCAGGCGGTTCTCCACGGGCGTGCCGGTCAGGGCCCACGCCCGGCGCCGGCGCAGGCGCTTGCAGGTGCGGCTGATCTCGGAGTCGCGGTTCTTGATCCGCTGGGCCTCGTCCAAGATGACCAGGTCCCACAGCCGGCGCGGCGGGGCGTGGGGGTGCGCGCCGAGGTCCTCCCGCAGCGTCTCGTAGCCGACCAGGGCGACGTGGGCGGGCGCCCGCCACTGCCAGGCCCGCTCCGCCGCCGGCCCGCGGATGGTGGAGAGGCGCAGCTCGGGGGCCCACCGGCGGAGCGCCCGGCGCCACTGGCCGAGCAGGCTGGCCGGGGCGACCAGCAGGGCGGACTCCACCTGCCCCTGCAGGGCGAGGACGCGCAGGGCGGCCGCCGCCTGGACGGTCTTCCCCAGGCCCATGTCGTCGGCCAGGAGGAGCGTCTCGCGGGCCAGCAGCGCCCGGATCCCCTCCAGCTGGTAGGGGAAGAACGTCCCCGGCCACTCGATCGGGCCGGACGGAGCGAGGAGGAGGCCCGCCGGTGGCTGGAGGCGGTACGCCAGGCGGCGCCAGAGGGGGATCTCGGCCGGCGCGGTGGCGTCCGGCGCGCGCGCGGCCGCCGTCGTCGCTTCGGCCCCCTCCGGCGGGGGCGGGGCCACCTCCTTCCACGGCCCGCCGGTCAGGTCGACGCTGGCTCCGGTCTCCCCGCCGGCCGGCCAGACGGCCAGCGTCTGGGCGGTGGCGCAGGGCCAGGCCCCGACCAGCCAGCGGGGCGCGCCGGTCTGCGGCGCGGCGCCGGCGTCGCGCCGGCCGGGGGGCGCGTCCCTGGGGGTGGGGACGTGCAGGCGCTTCGGCAGGTCGAGGGCGAGGTCCGGCGCGGGGCTCACGGTGGCCCCTCGTCGAAGACCTCCCGCAGGCCGGTGGTCGCCCGCTCGAACGGCTCCTGGAGGAGGCCGTGGGCGCGGAGGTGGTCGAGGAGCCGGCGGGGCGCCGAGTCCGGGGCCGGGGGCTCCGGGAACCAGAACAGGTGCAGGGGCTCCGGCTCCGGCTCGGGCAGCGCCTCCGGCACCTCGGCGGCGGCGTAGGCGAGGGCCGCCGACGACCGGCCGAGGCGGGCCACCGGGAGCTCGACGCGGAGGTCCTGGCAGAACAGCTCGCTCCCCACCTCGTCCGCCAGGCAGAGCAGGAGGCGGGGCGTGCGCCCGCACACGGCCAGGAGCGACGCCACCAGCTTGCGCTCGGCGTGGCGGCGCAGATCGCGCGTCCGCCACAGGAAGGTGTGGGGCGGGACGGAGACCCGGTTGTAGGCGAACTCCAGGGGCTCGCCGCGGGCATTGACCAGGAAGAGCGCGCCCACGTATCCGGACCTTGCGGCCGGCTGGTCGGGTTCCCCGCCAGCGCGGCCGCCCCACCCCGGCGCCGGCTCGACCTTCAGGAACGCGGCCGCCCCGAGGGCGTCGACGTCGGTGGCGTCCTGGAACGGGATGGGCACGCCGGCGCTATCTCGCTTTCGGCCAGACGCCGTCGCCGCCCGCGTCCGCCCGCGGCGCGTCCGGGTCCGGCGCCTCCGGGTCCGGCGCCTCCAGGTCCGGCGCCTCCAGGTCCGGCGCCTCCAGGTCCGGCCGCTCGGAGTAGTCGAGGGCGATCTCGGCGATCACCGGCTGCGCCGTGTAGGCCGGATCGGCGCGGCGCAGATCCCACTCGTTGATCCACAGCCGGACGTGCTGGCGCATCCGCAGGCCCAGGTCGTCGGCGCCGGCGAGCGCCGGGGGGTGCCAGCCGTAGGCCCGGCCGTGGAGCCGGCGCACCTGGTCCTTGGCGTGCTGCACCGTCTCCCGGCTCGGCGCTTCCAGGGGCACGGCCTCCCGGGCGATCAGGCGCATGCCCGTCTCGGCCTCGTCCGCCAGGCGCTGCTCCGCCTCCAGCCCGCTGGCGCGCAGCTTCCCCGGGATGGCCTCGACGTCGTTGCGCTCGTCGAGCACGGCCGGGGCGAAGTCGCTGGTGATGGCGAAGACGGTGAGCAGGCCGGGGCAGCCGGCCCCGTCGAGGCGCCCCGCCCAGCGGGCCAGGGCGGCGTACGACCGCGCCCGGGCCGTGAACGAGTAGCGGCCGATCAGCTCCGCCTCGTCCACGAGCAGCACCCAGCCGGCGAACCCGGCGGCGGCGACCAAGCGGGCGGCGAAGGCGAAGCGCTGGAGGGGGAGCTCCTTGGCCACGGCGCGCTCCAGGGGGTAGGCGGCGGCCGCCCCGTGCGCCCGGAGCCAGCGGCGGAGCTCGCTCGCGTTCAGGGGGTCGCCGCTCCAGAAGGCGGCGATCCGGTCGCGGATCTCCGCGTCCTTGACCCGCTCGTAGAGGAAGAGCGTGGCCGGGAAGCGCGAGTTGAGGCGCGACTCCGGGTCGGCCGCCCAACGGGCGAGGGCGGCGGAGGCCGGGCCGGCGACGTCCACTTCGGCCGCGACGTCGGCCAGATCGGCCCCCCGCTTCCCCGGGACGACCAGCCCCTGCAGGGCGGCGCGGAAGAGCCGGGCCGGATCGTAGAGGGGCGTCTCCTTGCTGACCACCACCTTGCTGCAGACGAAGCCCTGCCGGAGCGCCAGGTGCTGCAAGTAGCCCAGCAGGTGCGACTTGCCCGCGCCGAAGTCGCCGGCGAGGACCAGCCCCGGCGTCGGCGTGCCGGCGGCCAGGTCCCCCCCGGCGCCCTCCAGGCGCTGCCAGAAGGCGGCCTCGGCGCGCCGCTGCGCGCTCCCCAGCAGGCGCACCGTCTCCCGGTTGGGCACGCCCGAGCGGAGCGCCTCGATCGCCCGCCGCGCCGCCAGGCGCGACTCGGGCCCGTCCGTCCCGTCCCCGCCGTCGGGGACGACGGCGCCGCCGTCCACCGTCCCGGTCACCGCGCCGGGGCCGCCGCCGGCTGGGCGGCGGCGGGAGCGGAGGCCAGGCGGACCAGCGCCGAGCGGGGATTGGGGCGGTGGCGGTCACGCACCTCGTCGACGATGCGCAGGTACAGGGCCTGGTAGCGGCGCAGACCGCGCCGCTCGTCGGTCAGGAACTCGGGGCCGGCGAGGACGCCGGCGAAGCAGGACTCCAGCTCGTCCGTGGCGTCGATCAGCTGGCGGAGCACCTCGTAGAGGTCGAGGCAGGCCTGCGCGCCGTAGTAGAGCCCGGGGCCGCGGTCGGCGGGACGCGTGGCGTCCCCGTAGCGGGTGATGTCCAGCAACAGGACCAGTCCGCTCCGGCCGCAGTGCCGGAGCCAGTACGCCAGGGAGGTGAGCAGGTGGCGGGCGTTGTGGCGGGCGATGCGCTGGAAGATGAGCGCCCGCTTGACCCCCGAGATGAGGCGCAGCTCCCCGCGCAGCCACTGCCCGACCGCCTCCGCCAGGGCCGGGTCGTCGGCCGGGTCGAGCTGCGCCAGGCAGAGGTGCAGCATCGCCAGGCGGAACTCCCGGGTCATCGCCGCGTCCCGGTAGAGGCGGTTGGCCAGGCCCCGCTTGAGCTCGCCGACGAAGACGGGCCCCGGGGAGTCGTTCGCCGCCTCGAGCGCGTCCAGGGAGAGCGGCGAGTCGGCCCGGCCGGCTTCGCTGGCTTCGTCCGGCACCCGGTACCCGGACTCCAGCAGGTGCCGGCGCAGGTACGAGCGAGCCAGGTCGTCCCAGTCCACCTGTCCGGCGACGGCGAAGAACACCTGCTCCACCAGGTGGATCTTCGTCGCCGCGGCGTCGACGGCCGCCCACTGGAACCCGCCCTGCAGCGCCGCCGCCTGCAGTCCGTGCCGGACGTCGTCCCGCTCGGCCTCCCCCGCCGGCACGACGAACTTGACGGCGGCGCCCCCGGCGGGCACGAAGTCCTCCAGGTACTCGCGGCGCACCACCTCGAGCCAGTCGGACGCGTTCATCGCCGGGTCTCACGCATCGAGGGTCAGGGACGCTGGACGGGTGGGGCCGGTGGGGCGGCCGGGTGGAAGGCGATGCCGTAGTAG
>DATLLM010000430.1:0-3435 GCA_035537855.1 Chloroflexota bacterium
CCCTGGGAGTACCCCTGGTTCGCCGCCTGGGACCTGGCCTTCCACGCCGTGACCCTGGCCTACGTCGACCCCGCCTTCGCCAAGTACCAGCTGATCGCCATGTGCCGCGAGTGGTTCATGCACCCCAACGGGGCGCTCGCGGCCTACGAGTGGGCCTTCGACGACGTCAACCCCCCGGTGCACGCCTGGGCCGCGGCCATGGTCTACACCATCGACGGCCGGCGCGACCGGGCCTTCCTGGGGCACGTGTTCCAGAAGCTGCTGCTCAACTTCACCTGGTGGGTCAACCGCAAGGACGCCGAGGGCAACAACCTGTTCGGCGGCGGCTTCCTCGGCCTGGACAACATCGGCCCCTTCGACCGCTCGCACCTGCCGGTGGCGGGGTCGCTCGAGCAGTCCGACGGCACCGCCTGGATGGCCCAGTACTGCCTGGCCATGCTGATGATGGCCCGCGAGCTGGCCCAGCACGACCGGGCCTACGACGGGCTGGTGACCAAGTTCCTCGAGCACTTCGCCGAGATCTCGGCGGCGATGACCCGCTCCGGGCTGTGGGACGAGGCCGACGGCTTCTTCTACGACCGCCTGGTGGGCGCCACCGGCAGCGGTGAGCCGATGGTGCTGCGCTACAAGTCGATCGTCGGCGCGATCCCCACCCTGGCCACGGTCGTCGTCACGGGAGAGCTGCGGACGGGGGGCGACGTCGCCGCCTTCCGGAAGCGGTACGCGGCCTTCGCCGAGCGCCGCCGGGGCGAGCACGCCGGCAGCTTCGCGCTCGGGCAGATCACCATCGCGCCCGGCGGCCAGCAGGTGCTGCTCTCCGTGGTCAGCCCGGAGAACCTGCGCCGGCTGCTGGCTGAGCTGCTCGACGAGGACTCCCTGCTCTCGCCCTACGGGCTGCGCTCCCTCTCCAAGCGCCACCTGGAGCACCCCTTCACCGTGCGCGTCGGCGACGTCAGCGCCACCATCGCCTACGAGCCCGCCGAGTCCCGCTCCGGCATGTTCGGGGGCAACTCCAACTGGCGCGGCCCGGTCTGGTTCCCCCTGAACTACCTGGTGATCGAGGCCCTGGAGCGCTACCACAGCTTCCTGGGCGACGCCTTCACGGTGGAGTGCCCCACCGGCTCCGGCCGCATGCTCACCCTGCAAGAGGTGGCCGCCGAGCTGCGGCGGCGCCTGGTCGCCATCTTCCTGCCCGGGCCGGACGGCCGGCGCCCGGTCTACGGCGCGGTCGGGCGGTACCACACCGACCCCGAGTGGCAGGGCCTCCTGCAGTTCCACGAGTACTTCCACGGCGACGACGGCGCGGGCCTGGGCGCCTCCCACCAGACCGGGTGGACCGGCCTGGTGGCGGCCCTGATCGCCGGGCGCCCCGGCCGCCGCGACGCCGCGGGGTCCGGGACGCGCGCCACGTAACGCGCGGAAGGCGGCCGCCGCCGATCGCGGCGGCGCGCAGCGGCGGCCGCGGGGCCTACTTCCCCGCCTGGATCGGGTGCGTGATCCCCTTGTACGGCTGACACTCGCCGTACTTGAGGGCCAGGTTCATCTGCCGGTTCGCCTCGCGCAGCGTCGGCTCGAGCGCCGCCTGGCCGGTGCGCACCGCGTTGAGCTGCGTGGCGTAGAGGCTCTGCACCTCGCGCGTGGTGTGGTGGCGGAAGTGCACGGCGTAGGGCCGGGTGAAGACGTCCAACCAGACCTTGGGGTGGGCGGGCGACGTGCCCGCCTGCTGGCGCGCCTTCAGCCACACCTCCTGCTTCGCCTTCTGCGCCGGGAGTCCGAGCATCGTGCCCATGATCTCCTGACCCCGGTCCGTCGAGATCGTGCGCACCAGCTGCCAGGCCTGCTCCTGGAGCTTGCTGTCCTTGACGATCGAGTGCCCGGTCCCGGCGGCCAGGTTGACGCCCGCACGGCCGCCGATCCGCGGGAACAGCAGGCAGTCCCACTCGAACGCGTCCTTGACCGTCCGCTGGAACAGCTCCACGTCGTTCACCGCGCGCATGTGGAACGCCACTTTGCCGGCGCTGAAGAGGTTGAGCCCCGGGTGGGCCTGCGTCACCCGCTGGGTGTCCGCCGCCGACGGGATGATCCGGTCCCTGAGCAGCCAGTCGTAGAGCTGCTTGTGCCCCTCCATCGAGAGCGGGCTGTCCACGGTGTACTGCATCTTCCCGAAGTCGGCGATGTCGCCGCCCCGGGTCCAGGTGAACGGCCCCGCCTCGGAGACGCCGAAAGGCGCCGACAGTCCCCACTGGTCGAGCTGGCCGTCGCCGTCCAGGTCGCGCGTCACGGCCCTGGCGGCCCCGTACAGGTCGTCGATCGTCCAGTCACCTTTGCCGTCCGCCCACGGGTCGCGGACCCCCGCCTGCTGGAGCATCGTCCGGTTATAGAAGATGGCGTTCGAGTCGGCGAAGAAGGGGACGAAGTAGACCCGCCCGCACCACTGCTCGATCCCCACCAGGGCGTAGTCCCGATCCAGCCGGATTCGGTCCCGCGTCAGGTAGGGGCTCATGTCCGAGTGCGCCCCGCTGTCGAACCACTTGGTCTGGGCGTGCGAGTCGGCCAGGATCACGTCCGGGGGCGTGCCGCCCGCCAGCTGCGCCTGGAACTTGGTCGGCACGTCCGCCAGCGCCAGCTCCTCGATCTCGACCGTGACCTTGGGCCATTCGGCGTTGAACGCCGCGATCCAGGCCTGGGTGGTCGGGAGCCGGTCGGCGCCGTACCAGGTCATGTAGCGCAGCGTCACCGCCTGGTCCCTGGCGCCGGCGGGCGGTCCGCCCGGCTGCCCCGGCATGCCGCAGGCGGCGACCCCGGCGGCCGTCCCGGCCGCGAGCGTGCGGACGAGCAGCGATCTGCGGTTCACGCGTCCCTCCTCGGGCACGGATCGTACGGCGGATCGAGGCCCGCCGCCAGCGGGCTGCCCCGCCGCGCACGTCGCCCCGGCCCCCAGGCGCGCCGGCCCGTTTCGCACCAGGCACCCGCTCGAGCGAAACCCGGCCGCGTACTCGCAGGGGAGCCCCGACCGCGCGGCGGATTTCAGGCCGCGGCCTGCGCGGCCGTCAGGCCGAAGGAGACGGCAAAGCCGAGCACGAGCAGGAGGCCGGCCACCCGCCCGGCCCGCGCGTAGGCTTCGGGCACCATGGTGTCGCCCAGCATCGTCAGCAGCGCGCCGGCGGCGAAGGCCTGGACGAAGGCCGCGACGGCGCCCGGCAGCGCCCCGACGACGCCGTAGCCAACGGCCGCCGCGGCGGCGCACGTCAGGGCCAGCCCGCCCCACAGGGCGAGGACGCGCGCCCGGGGCGTCCCCGACCGCACCAGCCCATCCGTCGCCGCGACGGCCTCCGGGATGTTGGAGATGAACACGGCGGCGACCATGGCCGCGCTCACTCCGCCGCTGAGCAGGCTGACCCCGATGACGACCGACTCCGGGATCCCGTCCAGCAC
>DATLLM010000431.1:0-2572 GCA_035537855.1 Chloroflexota bacterium
GGGGTGGGCATCACCTCCCAGACGAACTTGCCGTCGATCTGCTTGGTCAGCGGGAATCCGGGTGAGGACTGCACGGTGGTGGCGAAGCCCCCGGCCTGGAAGGTAGGCCGCTTGGCCGTGAACTCCTGTTCGGAGGGGGCCGCGCGGTGGCGCACGACGATATCCACCACGTGCTGCCAGATGGCCCGGGCGGGGCCGGAGTCGAACAGCGTCTTCTTGCCGTCCGGGGCCAGGTAGTCCACCCCCGCCTGCCAGAACCAGGGGTACATGTCCGCGCGCACGTTCATCCCCCAGCGCCCCTCGTCCGGCTTGGACAGCTTGCGCGCCGCCTCCAGGTGGTCGTTCCAGGTCCAGCCGGCGGTCGGCTCGGCGACGCCGGCCTGCCCGAACAGCGTCTTGTTGTAGACCCAGACGTTGCTGTTGAGTTGCACCAGGATGCCGTGGCGCTTGCCCCCGTAGCTGGTGATGTTGGCGATGTCGTACACGGAGTTGAAGTCGAACTTGAGCGCCGACATCGTGGAGGAGATGTCCTCCAGGACGCCCTTGGGCCCGAAGACGGGGACCAGGTGCTGGTCCACCATGACCAGGTCGCCCTGCTGGTCGGCGGCGAACTGGGCGATGATCTTCTCTTGGGTGTCGGCGTTGTCCACCAGTTCGGTCTTGATGTGCGGGTAGACCCGGTTGGCGCGGGCCACCCAGGCCTCGATGATCGCCCGCCGGTCGGGGGAGGTCCAGTCGTTGCTGAGCAGGAGCGAGGTGGGGCGCGCCGCCGGCGACGGCGATGCCCCGGCCCCCGCCTGCGTGCCGCCGCCGGTGGCGCTCGCCCCGCAGGCGCTCAACAGCACGGCCCCCAGGGCCGCCGGAGCCCCGCGCAGCACCCGCGCCCGGGTTACACGTCCCGTCTCCATCATCGTTCGCTCCTCATTCCCCGCTCCGGGTGCTTGTCGGTGCCGGGAATGTAACATCGTTCTACGTGGCGGACAACCGTAGAGCAAACCACCACAGCAGCGGGGCCCCTGAGGCGGTAGGGGCCCCGCCGGACGGGCCGGCGAACTACCGGACGCCGGAGATCCAGATCCTGAGCGACAAGCTCCTGGCCCCCCTCTGGACGGGTGAGCAGGCGCCCGAGTCGCTCGTCGCCTCGGTGCTCGGCCAGTTCCAGGCGCTGCTCGACCAGCCGAAGCTGCAGTAGGTGGGGTCGACCAGGTTTACCCCGGCCCCGCGCCCGAGGCCGCCACGGCGTCGCATGGCATCCGCCCGGCGGTGATCACGACGCCGACGGCGCGCCGGGGCTTCGACCTGCTGCCCCTCCGCCGGATGGCGGGGCGCGCCGTCGCGGGGAGGACCCGCTTCCGCCCCCTGGTGCGCGACGGCGAGCGGCGCCTGGACGTCCTCGCCGGCTCCCACCGGGTGGCCAACGCCGGCCTCGTGCTCGCCCGCGCTGCCCCGGCCCTCTGGGTGTGCTGAGTCCATAACCGGCTCTGGCGCGCCCGGCCGCATCAGCCGCGCGCGGTCGACGAACAGGCGCACCGCCTCGAACGCCGCGAGCCGCTCGACCGGTTGCGGGTCGCTCGGGTCGGGCGCGGCGAGCGAGGGCACCCGGTAGGCCGCTTCCCCCGCCACGCCGAGCGGCGCGCGGCTGGTGGCCAGCACGCGCACCTTCGGGCAGGCCCGCAGCAGGGCGGCGGCCAGGGCGGCGCAGACGTCCAGCAGGTGCTCGCAGTTGTCCAGCACCAGCAGCAGCCGGCGGCGACGGAGGTGCTCGGTCACCGCCGCCAGCGGCGGCCGCCCGGGGATCTCGCGCCCGCCGAGGGCGGCCAGGACGGCCTGGGGGACGTGCGCCGCGTCCGCGAGGGGGGCCAGGTCGACGAGCCACACCCCATCGGAGTGGCCCGCCAGCACGTCGGCGGCGACCCGGAGGGCCAGGCGGGTCTTACCGCAGCCGCCCGCACCGGTGAGCGTGACGAGGGGGTGCCGGGCCAGCGCCTCCCGGACGGCCGCCAGCTCGCGGTCGCGCCCGACGAAGCTGGTCAACGGCCGCGGCAGGTTGTGGCGGCCGGCCCCGCCGGCGGCGCCCAGGCCCCCGGCGACGGGCGCGGCCGGACGAGCACCGGCCGCCGGAGAGGGCCGGGCCCCCGGGACAAGGGCCCGACTCGCTCCCCTGCTGCGCGCGGCGCGCGCCAGCGCCGCCCGCTCCCGGGGAGATAGGCCCATCGCCTCCGTGAGGAGACCCAGCGTACTGGGGCGAGGGGCTCGGTTGACGCCGCGCTCCAGGGCGCTGACCGCCCGGGCGCTCACGCCCGCCCGCTCCGCCAGGGCCTCCTGGGTCAGCCCGGCGGCCTCCCGGTGGCGCCGCAGCAGCACGGCGAAGGGCTCCTGGGACGGGGCCTCCCGTGGCTCCGTCCCGCGCCGCCCTCGCCTCGCCCGCCCCGAGCGCCCGCCGCCACGGCCCGCCAGAGCCGCTGCCTCCTTGGCGCGAAGATGCTGCGATCGTGCCCCCATAGCCCCGGTCAGACGAGCGTAGTAGCCCCGGTCAGACGGGCGTAGCCTAGCACGCCCGCCTCGCTCGAAA
>DATLLM010000432.1:0-4550 GCA_035537855.1 Chloroflexota bacterium
GGCCAGCAGTCCGGTCAGCATCGACCGCGGGTAGCGCCGGCCGGTGATGGCCAGGTACCCCAACAGGGCGACCGACGTGCGGCGCCGCAGCGCGACCGGCTGGTCGCCGAGGCGCACTTCCGGTACGCCGAGCAGGCGAAGGCTCAATTCGGTCACGGCTGCCCTCCTCACGTTCCCCACGATCCCCTCGCTCTGGGTTGCCCCTGGCTGGCCGGCAGCCCGGTCGCCGCGCTGGGAGGCCCCTGCGCCACGTGGCAGTCGACGGAGAGCAGGGGCAGGCCCAGGTCGTAGAGCGTCGTCAGCACCCCGAACAGGGCCGCCTGGTCGAGCAGGGGGCCGCTCAGCTCGGTCACCGGATAGCTTCGCCCCGTGGCGTGCACCCGTAGGCCGCCGAGGCGCTCCGACCACCGCGGGTCGAGCGTCCCGACGACCTTAATCGTGCACTCCAGCGGGGCGTCGAGCGTCAGCCGGCGGGGCATACGGCACCTCTCACCTCACGGCCCGTGGTTCTCGCGCATCGTCGCGCCGCCGCGACCGCGGCGCATCCCCCGCGGCGGGGGAGCAGGTGTCTAGTCAACGCGACCTGCCTGTGCGCGATCCGGGCCTCACCTCGACGTCTCGACGTGAGGAGTTCCTGAGGAGGCCCACCGTCAGGCTGGTATTGATCGAGCCGAGGGCGTGAGAGGCGCTCGACCAGCGCGATGAGCATGGCACCTACCCGGACGGGCGCCGGCGCGCGGCGCACGCGCTACCAACTGCCGCAGCGACCGCTTCGGCCGCCGGCTGACCGCACTCGGTTCGGCGTCCGATCCGAGGCCGGCGATGCGGTGTTCGACGTCCACGCCGTCGCCCCCGACGCGCTGGTGTTCCGGCACCCGACGGGAGGCGAGCGCTGCACGATCCACGAAGCGACGTGCGGCCTGCAGCCGCTGATGCGCATCTCCCGGCGGGGGCAGCCCGCCGCCTGGGTCGGCAAGGTGGTCGTCGGCCCCGTGCGCGAGCATTACACCGTCGACCTCGGGCCGACCGTGCTCAGCGTGCGGGGGCGCCCGCTCGACCACGAGTACACCATCGGTCACGGCCGGCGGACGATCGCGGCCGTGTCGCGGGCATGGGTGAGCTGCCCCGAAGCGTACGGGGTCGAGATCGCCCCCGACCAGGACGACGCCTTGATTCTGGCCATCACGGTGTGCATCTCGCTCATGTCGGGCGGCGCCGGCGTGCCGTGCGCTCCGCGCCGGGTGCCCCGTGATGGCCGTTCCGCGGCGTCGCCCCTCCAGGCCGGCCGCGGCACGCGCTGAGCACGCCACGGCGCGGCGCTCCGGGCACACGGGTACAGGACAGGAGACCGGACATGCCCAGTCGAGCACCGGCCGCGCCGGACGAGCCGTCGCCACCGGAAGGGCCGGACCTGCCGGGGATGGTGATGCTGCCGGGCGACTGGTTCTGGATGGGGGCGCGTGACCGCGCCGGCTTCCCGGGCGACGGCGAAGGGCCCGTGCGCCGCGTGCGCGTCGACGCCTTCCGGATCGGCGCCACGGCGGTCACCAACGCCCAGTTCGCCACCTTCGTCGCCGGGACCGGGCGGGTGACCGATGCGGAGCGATTCGGGTGGTCGCTGGTCTTCGCCGGGCTGCTGCCGGCCGACGCGCCGCGCACGCGCGCCTTGCCCGACGCCCCCTGGTGGCGGGTGGTGGTCGGCGCCGACTGGCGCCACCCGGAGGGGCCGACGTCGAGCCTCGCGGGCCGCACCGCGCACCCCGTAGTGCACGTCACGTGGCACGACGCCGTGGCCTACTGCGCGTGGGCGGGCGGACGCCTGCCCAGCGAAGCCGAGTGGGAGTACGCCGCCCGGGGCCGGCTCGAGCAACGCCGCTACCCGTGGGGTGATGAGCTGGTGCCCGGGGGCGCGCACCGCTGCAACGTGTGGCAGGGGCGCTTCCCGACCCACAACTCGCTCGACGACGGCTACTACGGCACCTGCCCCGCCGCCGCGTACCCGCCCAACGGGCACGGCCTCTACAACGCCGTCGGCAACGTGTGGGAGTGGTGCGCGGACTGGTGGAGCGCCACCTGGCACCGGGGCGGCGCCCGGGAGAATCCCGCCGGCCCCGGAGCGGGCGAGCGGAAGGTGGTGAAAGGTGGCTCGTACCTCAGCCACCACGGTCACGACTTCCGCTGCCGCGTCGCCGCCCGCAGCGCCCGCCCGCCGGAGTGGTCGACCGGCGACCTCGGATTCCGCCACGTCCGCGGCGTCGACGACGACCGCGCCTGAGGCCGGCGGCGGCGGCGCGAGTGAGCCGGTGGTGAGCGGCGGGTGCGGTACAGCACTTCCTGTTGCGGGCCGGCGACGTCCGGGCGACGACCGTAGACGACAGGTCAGAGAAGGAAACGGGGATGTGTCTGGGGTGTCTGTTCGCCATCTTCGCCGTCACGTTTCCGCGTGTCGCGGTCGTGATCATGTGGGTCTTCACCGACTGGATCGCGCTCGCGTTCCGAGGTGAGTGGCTGTGGCCGCTGCTGGGACTGGTGTTTCTGCCCTTCACGACGATGATGTACGTGTTCGTGTCGCTCCCGGTGGGGGGCATCAGCTTCGGTGGATGGCTGATGGTCGGTCTGGGCGTGCTGGTCGACCTCTCCCACTGGGGGCAGCTGCTCGCGAACCGCCGGAACGGGGTCCAGCTCTACAACCAGTACGCGCCGACGGCGGCCCGGAGTTAGCGCCGCGCACCGGCCGGGGGTGCCCTGACCGGGCATCGGGGAGGGAGCGCCGTATGGGCGAGCGAACGTTGACCGGCGGCCCGGTCGTCCGGCCGTGACCGCAGCCTCTCCGTCCTGGGCGTCCGTGCTCGGCCTGAGCGCGGCCCTGGCGCTCCTGGGGAACGTGAAGCCGTGGCTCGCCGGCACCAATCCGGCGGGCGGCCCGGCCGGGGCGGTTTTCGGTGCGGCGACGACCGGGGCGGCGCTCCTGTGGGCGCAGCACGCCGGGCGGCTCGAGCCGCGCGACCTCGGTCTGGGCGGGGCGCACCCGGGAGCCGGCCAGGTCCGCGCCGCCGCCGTCGGGGGGGCAGTGGGGCTGGCCTGCGCGGGCGCCGTCGTGGCGATGGCGCTGGGAGGGGCTGAGCGCCTGGGGGTGCGGCGCCATGCGCCTGAGGTGCCGGCCGCGCTCCTGACGATGCGGGAGGCGGAGGTGCTGGGGCGGGTGCTGCTCTACCTGCCCCTGGACACCGTCGTGCCCGAGGAGGTCGCCTTCCGCGGTGTCCTGCAAGGCGCACTGGGACGGCGTCTCGGGGCGCCGGCCGCGGTCGGACTCGCGGCCGCTCCGTTCGCGCTCTGGCACACCACCCTGGCCCTCACCGAGACGCCGTCCCAGAGCTCGACGCAGCTCGTCCTGAAGTTCGCCGGGTACTACTTCGCCGGCGCCGGCTTCGGCCTGTTGCGCGCGACCACGCGGACGCTCGCGGCCCCGCTCGCGGCCCACTGGACGCTCAACGCGGCGCTGATGCTCCTGCTGCACCCCCTGGGCCGGCGCCTCACCGGCCGCGGCTCGGCCGGCGGCGTGGCTCCCGGTCACGCCCGGGCGGCGCGGTCCGGCTCGGGCGGCGCGCTCGCCTCCGAGACGATCTCGAGCATCGCCCCGGCGGTCACGTCCAGGTAGCTGCGGCCGTCCGGGCCGCCGGCCTCCGGGTCGAGGTAGCCCCCCGGCCCCGTGTGACTCATGGCGCCCAGGCGGACCAACCGCAAGCGACCGTCCGCGAGGGCGCGGTTCCAGCGGGAGCGCCGGGCGAGCGACCACCGCGAGGGCAGGAAGATGGCCGGCAGCTTCTGCTCCGTGTCGCCCGCCCCGTAGAGGTGGACCATCCGGTCGACCGACTCCAGCCCCCGGTCCGAGCCGACCGTGCCGCCGAGCGAGATGACGGTCAGCGGCGCGGCCAGGGCCGGCTTGAGGTACGTCGCCGCGCCGAGGGAGACCTGGGCGCCCCCGCTGTAGCCGATGAGCACCACCGGGTCGCCGCCGCCCGGGGTGTAGCCGTGATTCAGCAAGGCGGCGTACAGACTGCGCGCCCCCCCTGCGTTGTAGATCGGCCCGTAGCGGGGGTCCATCGAGACGAACACCTGCGTCAGGTTGCGCCAGTCGATCAACCGAGTGAGCAGGCTCGGGTGCTCGTCCCGCATCCGCCCCAGCCGGGTCCAGAAAGCGCCCGTGCGGCGCCGCTCGGCCAGCGGCTGCGCCGACGCCGAGAAGGGGAACAGGCCGGTGACCATGATTCCGCCGCGCCCGCCGCGCTCGCGCATGCCGGCCGCCAGGCGGTCGGTGAGGCGCTGCTCCCAGGCGTCGATCTGCCGGCCCATCGTCCCCACCCCCGAGAGGAAGACGACGAACGTTCCGCCCGCTCCGGTCCCAGCGGCGTCTCCGACCTCAGCCTCCGGGGCCGGGGCCGGGGCCGGAGACGCCGCCGGAGCGGGCTCCGGCCCCGGCGGCGCCGGGGACTGGCGGACCCAGCCGGCCCACCACGAGAGCGAGTCGAACGGGGCCGCCAGCAGCGACA
>DATLLM010000433.1:0-6134 GCA_035537855.1 Chloroflexota bacterium
GGCCGGGCCCCGCCCGGCCGGCGCCGGGCGAAGCGCACCGTCGCGGTGGCGACGGCCACGACGCTGCCGAGGGTGATCGCCAGGCCCGCCGCCCGTCGCGGTGAGGGCCCGAAGGCGACGGCGATGGCGTGCTCGCCGGGGGGGACGCTGAGCACGATGAAGCCCGGGGAGACCTGCTGCTCCGGGACGTACGGGGCCTGCTCAACCGGCGCCGGCTGACCGTCGAGCCAGGCCCGCCAGCCGGGGAAGTCGAGCTGGCGGATGCCGACGCGGGCCGGCGCGGCCCCGTCGTTGGCCACCAGGGCCGTCAGGCGCAGGGGCTCCGCCCGCCAGCCGAGGAAGCGCACGTCGCCGGAGAGGGCCAGCAGGCGGCCGCCGAGCCAATCCGCCTCCGGGTAGAGGCGCTCCAGCACGTCCCGGTAGCGGAAGGCGCCGCGGGAGAAGAGGGGTACGTCCACCTGGCGGGGCAGGAACTCCCGGCCGGAGGTGGTGCCGACGGTCTTGGGATCGCGCCGCTCGTCGAGGACGACGTTCGTTCCGTCGACCGCGCGGGCGGCGCCGTCCAGGTCGTCGTAGGGGATGGCGCGGTCGGTCGCCCCGTTGAGGGCGATCCCCAGGGTGAGGACGCCGAGCAGCAGCCAGCCCGCGCGGCGCCCGGGGGCACCAGAAGCACCAGGAGCGGTGGCGGCGTCGCCCGCCTCCAGGCGGCGCAGGAGGGGCACGAAGCTGCCGGCGACGGCGACCGCGAGGCAGACGGCCAGCGGCCCGAGCAGACGCCAGGGGAACTGCAGCAAGGGCAGGCCCGGCACGGCCGCCCACACCGGGGCGGAGAGGGTGAACGTCATCCCCCAGCAGACCAGGGCGACGAGCCAGAACGGCAGGACGGCCGAGACCGGCGCCACCGGCGCCGGACGGGGCTCCCCGTCCGGCGCCGGCGGTGGCCGGTGCCGGGGCCAGCTGCCGGCGGCCAGTCCGAGCAGCGCGGCGACGGCGACGACGCCCTGGGCGAGGCTCAGCTTCGGGGAGGCGACGAGCTGGTGGGGATAGCGGAGGTGGAGGTCGATCGGGCCGGCGCGGGTCTGGCGGTTGTACGCGGACTGCTGCCGGGGGGTGTCTCCCGAGAGGTCGAGCAGCCAGTTGTCGTAGCGCAGGTCGCCGTCGTGCAGCCACTCCAGCTGCACCGCGCCGCCCTCGCCGGCGGCCGGGAACCAGAAGAAGGCGGTCAGTCCGGCGGCGAGGAGGCCGGCGGCGGCGATGCGGGCCAGCGCGGCCGCGCGGCCGCGCGGGCCGCGGCCGGCGCCGGCCGGGACGGCCAGCAGCAGAAAGAGCACCCAGACGGTGGCGACGGCGGCCGCGAGCAGGGCCGCCAGGTTGTGCAGCAGCAGGATGGCGGCGCCGAAGAGGGTGGCGAGGGCCGCCCAGCGCCAGCCCGCGGCGGCGGACGGCGCCGTCCAGGAGCGCCAGATGGTCAGGAGCAGAAAGGGCAGCAGGGCCAGCCCGAGAATCTCGGGCAGGTCGGCGCGCTTGAAGAGGTTGGTCTGGAAGGCGTAGGGGGCGTAGAGCACCAGGGCGGCCCCGAGCACGGCCGGGGCGACGCGCCGCCAGAGGGTGACGATCAGGGCGTAGCTGCCGGCGGCGCCGAGCACGGTGGCCACGACCCCGGCGGCGCGGAAGGCGTCCCAGAGGTCGAGGCGCAGCAGGGTGCGCAGGGCGAGGGTGAGGTAGTAGAAGCCGGGGGCGTAGTAGTTGAAGACGGGGTAGCCGTAGCCGAGGAACAGGTCCGGCAGCCAGCGCGGGTACCACACCCCCCGGCGGACGAGGAAGTCCAGGTGGTAGAGGCGCATCAGGTGATTCCGCGCGTCGTCCATGACGCGGAAATCCAGGCGCGGGTCGAGCCAGGGGAGCCAGGCGGGGAGGGTGACCAGCAGGGCCAGGGCCAGCCCGGCGGCCCACCACAGGGTGCTGCCGCGCGTGAAGGCCCGGGTGGCGAGGAGGCGCGGGCGCGGCCAGGCGGTGGCCGGGATCAGGCGCCGGCCCGGCTGAGACGTCGCGGCCACAAGGTGGAAACGCTCCCCGACGGGCTACGGCGTCGGGTACCGGGCGCGCTCGAGTCCCTGCACGTTCCAGCCGCGGCAGCCGGCGTAGAGGCCGCCCTCCGCGAAGAGGGCGGCGTGCTCCACGAAGCTCATCCGCCGGCAGCCGGTGGCGGCGTAGTGGAACTGCAGGGCCCGGCGCCGGTCGGCGCTGCGGTTCGGCGGCGTCCCGTGGTGGATCAGTCCGCTGAAGAAGAGCACCCCGCCGGGCGCGAGGGGGACGGCGACGGCGCGCTGCACCTGCACCCGGGCGTCCGCGATCTGGCAGTCGCGACGGTGGAAGTGGGCCACCGGGCCCTCGAGGTGGGTCCCCGGGATCACCTGCATGCAGCCGTTCTCGACCGTGGCCGGATCGAGGGCGATCCAGCAGCCGACGATGCCGCCGAGCGGCAGCCAGTCGAAGTAGGCCGTGTCCTGGTGCCAGGGCTTCTCCGAGCCCACCCGCGGCGGCTTCAGCAGGGCCATGTCCTGGATCAGGTTGCTCTGCGGCCCGATCAGCTGGGCCAGGAGGGCGCGCAGGCGGGGCTGCGCGGTGAGGGCCTGGAGGCGGGGATCGTGGTGGGTGAAGTCGAAGACCTTGCGCACGCGCAGCTCGCGCGCTTCGGGCGTCTCCGGCGCGGGCGTGCCGTCCGCCTGGCGCAGGACCGGCTCCTCCTGGACGTGCGTCCGGCCGTCCGCCGGCGTGATCCGGCCGTGGATGAAGTCCGCCAGGGCGGTGGTGGCCGTCCGCACCTCGTCCCGGCTGAAGACGCCAGACACGGCGAGCCAGCCCTGGGCGGCGTACCGCTGCACCTGCGCCGCGCTCAGCCGCTCGGTGAACGCGTCGGCCACCACCGGGCGGGTGGTGTAGAGCGCGGCGACGGGATCAGGGGCCAACGCTGCGGTCACGGTCTCCTCCCCTCCGCCGAACGAGGCTCGGCAGAGAGACAGCATACCCGAGCCGCGCGCCGGCCCGATCCTGCGGCCGGCCCGATCAGGCGATCAGGCCGGCGAGGCCGTCGACGATCCCGGACGAGCGGACGTTGACGTTGACGCTGGGCGCCTGGGGCTGCGCCGAGAGCATCGGCCAGAGGACGAAGTAGGCCAGGACGAGCACGAGGACGAGGACGATGAGGCCGACGATCAGGGCGACGCTCATGCCCGATCCCGCCGTCGACTGGGTGTTATTGCCGGGGTTGACGTTCACCTGGCTCATGCCGCAGACACTCCTTGGACTTCCTGGGCAGGAGGTAGAAGCAAGCGCCGTGCCAGGCGCGCCCGGTGGCCCCGTGCGGGGCCACCGGCTAGCGTCTGCCCGAGCCGTTGAGGAGCTGCGGTTTCCCTTCCAGATTGGCCCACACGCTATCCCCGAGGAAGAAGTAGACGGTGTTGGAGTCCTTCTGCCAGAAGAGGACGCCGCGGTCGGTGTACTGCAGGCCGTTGCCGAAGCGGTCGTAGGCGGTGCGGGAGATGCAGCCGCCGACGAGCTGCTGGTCGGCCTCGGCGAACTCCTTGAAGCCCAGACCGAAGTCGCAGCGCGAGTCGAGCCGGGGGAGGACGCCGGGGGCGCAGCCCAGCCGGGGGCCGAAGACGGGGATCCGGTAGAGGATGCTGCCGCAGGCGCGGGCCCAGGCCACCTGGGTGCGGAAGGACAGGTCGCGACTGAAGCCCTCCGGGAGCACGATGGACAGCAGCAGCAGCACGGCCAGGACGCCGACCACCCAGAAGGCGATCTTGCGCAGGGGGGCCCAGGACTCGAAGAGGGGGCGGTGGGTGAACTCGCCGGCCACGGTCTGCGGCTGGCCCCGGGCGTCGATCGGGCGGGCGGTGACGGTGAACTGGTAGCTGTGCTCCCGGCCGACCCAGGGGCGGCTCTTGGGACGCACGGTCATGGGCGCTTCGGTCTTGCTCTGGGCGGCGACCGAGGGGGCCTCGTCCTTGGGGAACTTGAACTCGCAGGCGCCCTCGGCGTCGCGCGCTTCGAGGCCGATCTGGACGTCCCCGGTGCCGGTGTTGATCAGGGCCAGGCGGAAGGTGCCTTTACCCCGCGCCGTCTGGCGCCGGGGGGTCATGTCCACCCGGAAGGCGGCGAAGCCGCGCACGTCCAGCACGCCGTCGATCGCCGTCTCCTGGGTGCCGCTGCGGCCCCGGACGACGATCTGGAAGGGGTAGGCGCCGGCGCGCAGGCCCTGGCGCCGCGGGGGGTGGAAGCGGACGCGGACCTGCTCCTTATCCTGGGGGAAGAGGCCGATGCTGGCCACCGGGGCGGTGAACCAGTCCGAATCGAGCCCGGTCACCTCGACCGTGTACTGCTCGACCACGTCTCCCAGGTTCTGGATAGCGACCACGGCCTCGACCGGGGTCGCGCCGGGCTCGATCTCGATCCGGCTGGGGGTGATTTCGACGTTCAGCTGTTCGGCCACCCGGGACCCTCCACTTTCCGCGCTCGACTAGGTGCGCACCGGCACCAGGACGGGGGCGTCGCCGGGGACGCCCGATTCGACGATCAAGATCGGGGAGCCCCCGACGTAGAAGTAGCCCGGAGGATCGCCCCCGAAGAGGTCGAAGTGGCGAGTCGCCGCCGGCAGGGTCACCGCCCAGCGGTCGCCGGCCGGGGCCAGCGGCGTCTCGACGCCGGCCTTGTCCACGGCGACGGCGCCGGCGCCGTACTTGGGGACGGAGAGGCTCAGCGGCTGGCCGGTCTGATTCCACAGGACGTGGACGCGCCGGTCGCCGCGCTGGAAGGCGATGTAGTTCGCCGCCCACTCGAACCGGGCGGCGAAGCGCTTGTAGCAGGGGCGGAGGTTGGCGTCGCGGGGCCGGGCGCAGGAGTCCGGGCGGTTGAGGTTGGCCATCTGGGCCCACTCGGCGTCCGCCAGGTAGCGGGTGGCCACGCCGTAGGCGGTGAACGCCGGGCGGAGCCGCCCGGGATCGACGTTGAGGGGGTCCTCGCTGTTGCGCACCAGGCCGTAGAGCTCGTCGTCGATCCCCGGCCGGGCGTCCTGCATCTTCTGCCAGCCGATCCGCTCGTAGCCGGCGACGGAGGCCAGGGCCATGGCCTGGATGACGTAGCTGGCCTGCTCGTCCTGGGTGACCCGGAAGCCGTCGGGGGCCGCGTTCCAGCCGGGGACGCGGGGGTCGTCGTAGGGCATGGCGTTGGTCTCGGTGAGCCAGATCGGCTTCCCGGCGGCGCCGATGTCGGTCAGGCGCTGCTGGAAGCCGCGGCGGTCGGCCCGGTCGGTGACGTAGTCGTCGTCCGGGGTGTTCGAGGTGAGGCAGAGCTGGGGGTTGTCCTGCAACGAGCAGGCCCCGTGGATGCGATCCCAGAGGTCGTGGGGGTTGCGGTAGAGGTTGAGCGCCAGGACGTCGAAGAAGTAGCCGTTGGGCTGGCCCTCGGGGTCGGCCCGGGCGGCGGCGACGAACTGGTCCCACCAGGGCAGGCTCTGCCCGCCGCCGGTGTCCTTGTCCCGGAAGTAGCTGTAGGGCGTGAGCACGATCTGCGCCTGGGGGTTGGCCGCTTTGATCGCCTGGGAGGCCACCTTGAGCAGACGGTAGTACTCCGCCGGCGAGCCTGTCCAGGTGTTGTAGATGGCGTTGGGCCCGGAGGTGGGGATCTCCGCCTCGTTCCAGATCATCCAGGTGTCGATGCGCCCGCGGTAGGTCTGGGCGAGGCGGAAGACGAAGGCCCCCCAGTAGTTGTTGGGGTTGATCTGGTTGCCGACGAAGACGGGCTCGTCCAGGTTGAGCGGCACGGAGCGGACCCCGTCCCCCGGGTTGCGCTGGGCCCACCCCGGGGCGCTCTTGATCAGCCCGGTCATGCGCACGCCGGCGCCGAGCTCGCGGTTCAGCCGGGCGTCGTCGATGTAGAAGGCGTTGAAGTCGCCCGCCCCGCCGGGCTGCACGTCGCTCCACTCGATCACCCAGCGCGACCAGGTGGCGCCGGTCTGCCGGGCGAGGGCGGCGGCGAAGAAGGACTCGTTGACCCCGAAGCGGTCGCGGCGCAGGGGCTGGCGGGCGGCGACCACGCCCGGCCCGCTGGCCGGGCCGCTCCCGGACGGCGGC
>DATLLM010000434.1:0-7050 GCA_035537855.1 Chloroflexota bacterium
GTGTAGGCCAGCAGGCCGCCGGTGAGCGGGCGGGGGCCGGAGACGGGGGCGCTCACCTCCCGCCCCTCCCGCCCCAGCTCCCCGAACCGGGGCAGCGGCGCCCCACCCTTGAGGTGGTGCTCGACGAACCACTCCACCTCCCGGTAGCCCCAGCCCTCGGGGTGACCGTGGGGCATGCGCACCCGCACCGAGAGCGTCACCGGGCCGGGGACGAGGGAGTAGCTCAGGCGGTAGCTGTCCAGGGGATAGGCGCCGTCGTTCGTGCCGTTCATGAACAGGGTCGGCCGGGCGACCGAGGGCAGATAGACCGAGGGGTCGCACCACTCCTGCCAGTGCCGGCGCTGCGCCTCCGTCATGGCGGCGAAGTCCGCCGTCCAGGTGCTGTTGTGCTGCAGGAAGCCGCAGCCGTAGACCGGGGCGGCGCAGACGAAGCGATCGTCCACCCCGGCGGCGATGCAGGTCAGGTAGCCGCCCCAGGAGATACCGGTCAGGGCGACTCGCGCCGGGTCGACCCCGGGCTGGGCGCGCAGCAGGCTGTGGGCCCGCAGGATCGCCGCCACGCTGTGGTACGTCCAGTGGTCGGCCCAGTGCTCCTGAGGGTCGAGGAACTTCTCGGCCGCGCCCTGGTCCGGCCCGCCGTCCGGCAGCGGCCCGCCGTCCGGCCCCTTGCCGGCCAGGTCCATGGCGATCGCGGCGTAGCCCCGGGCGTTCCAGATGGCCACCCACTCCTTGAAGGCCCGCCCGCCGCCGCCGTGGACGCAGACCACGCCCGGAACGGGCGGCGCCGCGGCTCGGGGCAGACCCAGGTACGCAAACGTCCGCGTCGGGCGCTCGCGGTAGGGCTCGCCCTCGTAGAGCACGCTCTGGACGCCGGTATCGGTGCCCAGCACCTCGTACGACGGGGGGCGCTCGAGGGACTCCAGGGGCCAGCGGTCGCTCCAGAGACGCACGGCAGGGCCAGCAGTATACGCCTCGTCCGGCAGCCTGAGCCGCCCGCCGCCGGCGGGCCCGCACCCGGCCCCGCCTCGGGCCCCGCCTCGGGGAGCGCTGGCGCCGGCCCGGCGCCGCGCCGTACGCTCCCCCGCCGGGAGACCCGCCGGCGGCCCGACGGCGCCGCGGTCGGCCCCGGGGAGAGGGGGAGCACGATGCCGGAACTGGCCCGCTTCGGGACGAACGCCCCGCGCCCGCGCGCGCTCGAAGAGACGCTGGAGTGGGCGGCGGCGAACCGCTTCGGCTGGGTGGACTTCAACGCGGACGCCGCCCCCAACGGGGTGCACGACTTCGACGACGCTCGCGTGCGCCGGGTGCGCGACCTCTGCGCGCGTCACGGATTGAAGATCGGAATCCACACCAGCTCGGCGGTGAACAACGCCGAGGTCGCGCCCTACGTCGGCGACGCCGTCGACGCCTACCTGCAGGCCAACGTGGCGCTCGCCGCCCGCCTCGGCTGCGGCTGGGTCATCGTCCACGGCGGCTACCATTTCGGAGACGTCGCCCGGCGGCGCGACGCCGCCGTCGCCCGCCTGCAGCGCCTCCTGCGGGTGGCCGAACGGCACCAGATGCCGCTCTGGTTCGAGAACCACAACAAAGAGCCGGACCTGGCCGAGATCCACTACATCCCGGACAACGTGGAGGAGCTGCGCTGGTACCTTGAGGCCCCCGGGCTGGCCGATTCCCCCCTCTTCCGCTGGAGCTTCAACGCCGCCCACGCCTTCCTCGTGCCGGAAGGCATCCCCGGCTTCATCGCGGCGTTCGGCGTGCAGCGCACCGCCCAGGTGCGCCTGACGGACAACACCGGCGAGTACGAGGTGCACCTCGTCCCCGGGCAGGGCAAGATCGACTTTCCCGATCTCTTCCGGCGCCTCGACGCCGCCGGCTACGGTGGCCCCTTCTCGCTCGATTTCGGCACGGACGAGGACAAGATTCGCGTCCGCGATGCGTGGCTCGCCCTCTGAGCTGAGCCCGACCGCGGCCGGGCGTCAGGGGGCGCGCACGGCGCCGGCGATCAGACCGGCGTAGGCCCGCGCGCCGCTCGCTCCGAGGTGGATGCCGTCGGCGGCGAAGTAGTCCGGGCGCCCGGCGCTGGCCGCCTGCCAGTCCGCGAGGACGGCGTTCGGGTAGCGAGCGACGCCGGCCGCGAGCACGGCGTTGTTCTGGCCCTCCCAGGGGCGGGGCACCTTGACGGTGACGAAGACCACCCGCCGCACGCCCTCCAGGGCCTGCATCGTCTCGTCGAACTGCCGGGCGGTGAAGGTGCCGTTGTTGCCCAGGTGGACGACGACCACGTCCCCCAGCTGGCCGGCGGCGCGGCGCTCGCGCAGGGTGACGATCCCGGGCGCCACCTGGCGGCTGGTCGAGGCGTCGATCTCGATCCCGTCGATGGCCTGCTGGAGGGCCGGCGCCGCCCCGATCATGACCGAATCGCCGATCGCGCCAACCCGGCCGGACGGGACGAAGCGCTCGACCGGCGGCGGCGGCGGCGGCACGATCAGCGTCGTCCCCGGCGCCCCGGCGTCGGTCTCCCAGATGTAGCGCTCCGTGTTCAGGCGCGGGCGCAGCCCGTCCGGGCCGTACACCCAGGTGCGGTCGCCGTCGGTGAAGGCGAGCCAGTCGTCCCCCGGGCGCCAGACCAGCATCCCGCCGCTGGTGCGCTGCGAGGTGTCCCCCGTCTCCGGATCGACCTGCTGGTCTTCGAGGCAGTCGCCGACCTCCTCCGGCAGCCGGTCGCGCAGGGCGGCGAAGCCGAGCACGAAGCCGCAGGGCGCCGGCTCGGGCTGGGGCTCTGGCTCGGACTCGGGTTCGGGCGCCGGCGCGGGTTCGGGCGCCGGCGGCTCCGCTTGAGCGGGGGGCGCGGCCGCCGCCTCCGCCGGGGCCGCACTCGGAGCGGTGGCGGGCGCCGCCGACCAGGTATCCACCGCGTCGACGGCCAGGTAGGCCGGGCGCGCCGCCGGGGTCGCCGTGGCCACGTTCGCCCCGACCAGCACCGTCCCGGTGGCCAGCGCCGCCGCCGCCGCCGCCCAGCGCGCCCCGAGCGACCAGCGCCGGGCGCCCCTGGCCTCCGCCCAGCCGCGCCGGGCGCGGGCGAGCGCCCCCCGCCGGATGGGCGTCTCGATCAGGCGGTAGCAGAGCTCGGCCAGCGCCACGGTGAGCGCCAGCCGCCCCGCAAGCAAGGGCCAGCCCTCAAGCGCCACGTCGAGCTGCGGCCGGGTGACGACGAAGACCGGCCAGTGCCACAAGTAGATGCCGTAGCTGCGCCGCCCGATCCAGACCAGGAGCGGTGCGCCCAGCGCGAGCGGCCCCAGCCGCGCCGCCGGGTGGGCGACCGCGGCCAGCAGCACCGCCGTCGCCAGCGCCACCAGGGCGAAGCCGCCGCGGTACAGCGCCGGGTCGAACTCGTTCAGGCGCAGGGCGCACCACCCCAGAAACGCCGCCGCCGCCACGCCGGCGACGTCGAGCAGCCAGGGCGCGGCCGCCCCGGCGGTCCCGGCGCGCCGGCCCGGGCGGGCGGCCGGCCAGACCAGCGCCAGGGCCGCCCCCAGCAGCAGCGCCGTCGCCCGGGTATCGGTGCCGAAGTAGACCCGCGACGGGTCGGCCTCGGGCCGGTAGAGCAGCGCCATCCACAACGCCGAGGCCGCCGCGCCGCCGGCCACCAACAGGAGCAGCGCCGCCCGGGGCAGCCGGCGCAGCCCGGCCGCCAGCAGCAGGGGCCACAGCAGGTAGAACTGCTCCTCGATCGCCAGCGACCACAGGTGGCGCAGCGGCGGCGGGCGTCCGGCGGCCTCGAAGTACGACCGTTGCTCGAAGACGAAGTACCAGTTGGCGACGTAGGCCAGCGCCGCCAGGGCGTCGCCGCGCAGCGCGGCGACCTCGCCGGGCAGGAAGACGACGGCGTAGGCGAGCACGGCGAAGAGCAGGACGTACAGCGCCGGCAGCAGGCGCCGCGCCCGGCGCAGCCAGAAGGCGCGCAGGTCGATCGCGCCGTCGCGACGCCACTCCCCGGCCAGCAGGGCGGTGATGAGGAAGCCGCTGATCACGAAGAAGACGTCGACGCCGAGGAACCCGCCCGGCAGCAGCCGCGGGTCGGCGTGGTAGACCAGGACGGCACAGACGGCGACGGCACGCAATCCGTCGACGCCGGACAGGTACGGCAGGCGCCTCGACTCCACGTCCTCGCAGACTCCTCCGCGATCGCGGCCGCCACCCGGCACCGGCTCAGCCGGTCGTTCGCCTACTGCAACGCAGAGCGGGGGCGCGGCGACTCTCGCCGTCCGGCGCCGGTCGTGCCCCGTTGAGGGAGTGGAGGGAGGGACTGGAGTGACGGGTATGCGTATCGGCGTCTGCGGCGCGGGAAACTTCGCGTCGGCGTTCATCCCCCTGTTCCAGGCGCACCCGCTGGTGGCGGAGGTGGTGCTGGCCGAGGTGCTGCCGGAGCGCCGGGCGGAGCAGGCGGCGCGCTTCGGGGTGGCCCGCACGGTGGCGACGCTGGACGACCTGTGCGCGACGGACGTGGATGCGGTCGCCCTGTTCACCCAGCGCTGGCTGCACGGCCCCCAGGCGGTGCAGGCTCTGCGCGCCGGCAAGCACGTCTACTCCGCCGTGCCCGCCGCCGTCACCCGGGAGGAGGTCAGCGCCCTGGTGGGGGCGGTTGAGGCCAGCGGCCTGGTCTACATGAGCGGGGAGACGAGCTACTACTACCCCGCCACGCTCTACTGCCGCGAGCGCTACCGTCGGGGGGACTTCGGGCGCTTCGTCTACGGCGAAGCCGAGTACCTGCACGACATGTCGCACGGCTTCTACGAAGCCTACCAGCACTCCGGGGGCGCGGCCTGGAAGCGCACCGCCTCCTTCCCGCCCATGCTCTACCCCACCCACTCGGTGAGCATGATCCTCTCCGTCACCGGGGCCCGGCTGACCAGCGTCTCCTGTTTGGGCTACGTCGACGCCGAGGACGACGGCGTCTTCCGCCCCGAGGTCTCTCTCTGGGGCAACGCGTTCAGCAACGAGACCGCCCTCTTCCGCACGTCAGACGGAGGGATGTGCCGCATCAACGAGTTCCGGCGCGTCGGCCTCTCCGGGGGCGCCTCCGTGCGCCTCTCCCTCTACGGCACGAAGGGCTCCTTCGAGGAGCAGACCAACGCCCGGGTGTGGAACACCCTGGACGTGCGCGCCCAGGAGGACGTCACCGCCTTGCTGGAGTGCGGCGACCTCCCCGTGCCCGCGGCCGAGCGGGCGGCCGTCCCGGCGGCGCTGCACGAGGACTTCTTCAAGGGGCTGGCCAAGGTGCACCCCGCTGAGCGCCTGCCGGCGGCGTTCGCCGGCCACCGCAACGGGCACTACGGCTCCCACCAGTTCCTGGTCTGCGACTTCCTGGAGGCGATCGACCGGGGGCAGCAGCCCCCGAACAACGTCTGGGCGGCGGCGCGCTACTGCCTGCCCGGGATCGTGGCCCACGAGTCGGCCCTGAACGAGGGCGCCCTGCTGGAAATCCCGGACGCCGGGGCGCCGCCCGTCCTCTAATTAGGCCGGGCGCGGCCGCGCCCCACCCCGAAGTGGGACCCGCGTAGCCGTCGCGTACTCGGGGCCGCCGGCGCCGTCGCGGGCGCACCGTAGACCGCGGGCGGCCACGCCCGCCGGCGAGCGAGGCTCGCTACACTCCCAGGGTAGATTGGGGGACTCTGGAGTTTGTGTGCGGAGGAGTCGGATACGCATGAAGACCTCTCTTGACGCGACGACGCGGCGGACGATGCTCGCCGCCGGGAGCGCGATCGCCGGGGCCGGGGCCCTCGCCGCCTGCGGCGGGCCCCCCGGCGGTACGACGCCGGGCGCGGCCCAGCCGTCGAGCGGTCCGGTCACCATCCAGTACCTCGGCCGGGGCTCGGCCGGGGAGGAGGAGATCTACCGCGACCTGATCCGCCAGTTCGGCGAGCGCAACCCCAAGATCACGGTGGACATCAACTGGGCCGGCACCGGGGGCTCGGCCCTGATCGCCGAGAAGTTGACCGCCCTGCTCGCGGCGAACACCCCACCGGACACGTTCTGGGTGCACTGCTACTCCACCCTGGATTGGGTGGCCCAGAAGGCCCTCGTCGACCTCACCCCGTACACCAAGGAGAAGGGCTTCGACCTGGCGGGCTACTACAAGGGCCCCCTCGACGACTTCCGCTGGGAGGGCCAGCTGCTCTCCCTGCCGCGGGAGACGTCATCCCTGGTGATGTTCTTCAACAAGGGGCAGTTCGGCGAGGCCGGAGTCAGAGAGCCGACGGCGGACTCCACCTGGAACGACTGGCTCGAGGCCTCCCGCAAGCTGACCCGAGAGGGCGGCGGGGGCAAGATCTTCGGCACCTTCGCCGCCGCCAGCGGCTTCAACGTCTTCCAGATGATCTGGCAGAACGGCGGGGAGATCATGAACGAGAAGCGGACGCAGTCCCTCTTCGACTCCCCGCAGGCGATCGAGACGGTGCAGTTCCTGACCGACCTGCGGGTGAAGCACCAGGTCGCCCCCCAGCCGGCGGACTACCAGGGGCAGACCCTCCCGCAGTTCTTCCTCGCCGGGCGGATGTCGAGCTACACCACCGGCCAGAATCTGGCCCTCGATCTGCAGAAGAACAACCCCTTCGCCTGGGACGCCGTCGCCGTGCCCAGGAATCGCCAGAAGGCCTACGCCCAGGCCTCCTCCGGCCACGGCATCACCCGCCCGAGCAAGCAGCCGGCGGCGGGGTGGGAGCTGGTCAAGTGGCTCGCCGGCGAGGACGCCTCCAAGCTCTACGCCGCCCGCGGGCTGGTCATCCCCGCCCTGATCAAGGTCACCGAATCGGACGTCTTCTCCGGCGCCGGCATGCCCACCAATTACGGCAAGACCTGGCGCGACGCGCTCAAGGAGGCCCGCTCCTTCGGCATCACCCGCCGCTGGAACGACGTCCTCGCCACCCTGGACAAGGAGCTGGCCCCGGCGCTCGAAGGGGCGAAGCCTGTGCCGGACGCGATGCGCTCCCTCAAGCAGCAGGTCGACCAGATCCTGGCCATGCCCTGAAGCCCCACCCCCTCCGGCGC
>DATLLM010000435.1:0-2874 GCA_035537855.1 Chloroflexota bacterium
CCTGCCGGACGATCCGCTCGAGGCGCGGAACGTGTGCGCCGACCCGGCGCGCGACGCCACGCGGGCCGCGCTCGGTGAGCAGCTCCGTGCGGAGCTGCTCCGGACGGGCGACCGCTGGCCCGACGTGCGCATGCCGGAGCGGCTGGTGCCGGTGGCGGGCGAGGCCGCGGCGGGCGGTTGATGGCCCGGTTCGAGTCGCCACCCGAGGGGACGACGAGCGTCCGCTACCGGTCGCCCGTCCGGAGCAGCTCCGCGCGGAGCCGCTCACCGAGCTCGGCCCGCGCGGCGGCGCGCGCCGGGTCGGCGACCACGTTCCGCGCCTCGAGCGGATCGTCCGGCAGGTCGTACAGCTCCTGCGGCCCGTCCTGGCCCTCGACGTACTTCCACCGCTCGGTGCGCCAGCCGCGCAGGGGAATCGGGCGCTCGCCCCAGTTGCCGGAGTGGTACTGCAGGAGGACGCCCTCGCGGACGGGGGCGTCGCCCCCTTCGACCAGCGGGCGCAGGTCGGCGCCCGGGAGCTCGGCCGGGACGGGGGCGCCGCACCAGCGCAGGATGGTCGGGGCGAGGTCGACGTGGCTCACCAGACGCGGGGTCTGATGCGCTGCGGAGAGCCCACCCGGGGGACGAATCAGGAGCGGGATCCCCGCCAGCTCCTCGTACAGGGCGGCCCCCTTGCGGTACACGCCGTGGCTCCCCAGCATCTCCCCGTGGTCGGCGGTGTAGACGAAGAGGGTGTCCTCCCAGCGCCCCGTCTCGACGAGGGCCGCCAGCAGCGTGCCCACCAGGTGGTCGACGAAGCCGATCGCGCCGTAGTAGGCGGCCCACATCCGCCGCAGGTCGTCGTCGCTCAGGCCCGCCACGGGCAGCAGCTTCCGGTCGCCCCTAGCCCGCAGCAGCTCGGGGCCGGCCGCCTCGCGGCGCGTCGCCGGCAGCGGCAGCTCGTCGCGGACTCCGGCGTAGCGCGAGTGGAAGGGCTCGGGGCTGGCGAACGGCTCGTGCGGCTCGTGGCACGAGTAGACCAGCAGCAGCGGCCGGTCGTCGGCCTCCAAGCGGCGGACGAAGCCGGCCGCCCGCACCGCGTCCTGCGCCGAGGGGTGCCAGGCCAGCGGCAGCAGGGAGCGTCCGGTGTGCAGCCGCCGATCGTAGTCCGCCGGATCGGGGTCGTACCCGAGGCCCTTGCCGCCGATGGCGAGGCCGACGCGCCGCGCGAAGCGCAGGATCTCGTTCTGCTCGGGCCCGTCGACGTCGTAGTCGCCGGAGTGGGTGGCGAAGTCGGCGAAGCCCCGCCGGTCGGCGCCCGTCCCCAGGTGCCACTTGCCGGCGTAGGCGCAGGCGTAGCCCAGGGGGCGGAGGTGGTCGGCCAGGAGCCGCACGTCCGCCGGGAGGTGCATCTCGTCCGAGACGGGGCGCTCCTGGTGGTTCGCGACGACGCCCGTGGTGTGGGGGTAGAGTCCCGAGAGGAGCGCCGCGCGGGCGGGCGTGCAGACCGGATCGGTGCAGTAGGCGTTCCGGAACAGCGCGCCCTGCCCGGCGAGCCACTCCAGGTGCGGCGTGCGCACCGGGCCGTCCGGGCGGACGCCGGGCATGGTGTCCGCCCGCTGCTGGTCGCTGATGACGAGGACGACGTTGGGGGGCCGGGCCCCGGTCGGGCGCGGTGCGCTCACTTCGCGCCCTGCCGGGCCAGCGCCGCGTTGCCCGCGTCGACGGCCTTCTGCGCGCCCGCGTCCGGTGCGATCTTGCCCGTCCAGATCTCCTGCAAGGCGCCGGCGTAGGCGTCCCGCCACTCCAGGTAGCCGGCGAAGAAGCGGATCTCGGCCAGGGTGTCGAGGGAGCGGTTGATCACGCCCATGCTCGCCGGGGGCGCGTCGAGGTAGGGGCTCGTCCGGGCCAGCTCGCGCAGGACGGGCGTGCTGCCCCGCTGGGCGGCGATCAGGGACTGCACGTCCTTGCCGGCGAGGTGCAGCAGCACCGACAGCCCGGCCTCCACCCGGCCGGCCGCCCCCCGGTCTTTGGTCGTGATGACGTAGGGTTGCTCGTTGAAGGTGGTCACGCTGCGGCCGGTCTTGGGCGCCTTCGGCTGCGGCATCACGTCCCACTCGAACTTGTCGCTGATGCTCTGCACCCAGCCGTTGGCGCTGTTGCCGATGCTGCCGGTGTTGCCCCACGCCATCGCGACGTTCCCGCTGGGGAAGCCGACGCCCGCCACCCCCGGCGCCGCCCAGGACTGGTCGCGGGTCACGCGGTCGGCCACCCAGCGAATCGTCTCCAGCGCCGCCGGCGCCGTGAGCGTCGTCTGCCGGCCGTCCTCCGAGACGTGGTGCGCGCCGTTGCTGATCAAGAGGGGCAGGACGCTGACCTGCAGGTTGGTGTTGAGCGCCGGCCCGAGTCCCCACTGATTCTTGTCCGCCTTGGTGAGGCGCCGCGCCGCGTCCGCCCACTCGTTCCACGTCCACGCGTCGGTCGGCGGCGCCAATCCCTCCTGGCGGAACAGGGTCTTGTTCACGAACCACGCGCCGACCGTCAGCTGGAACGGCATCGCGTAGCGCTTGCCGTCCGGCGTGTAGACCGGATCGGCCCGCGTGTGCGTGGCCGCCGGGTCCACCCGGCGGGCCTTGAGCAGGGGCGTCAGGTCGACGAACTTGCCGAGCTTGCGGAAGTGGTCGAACTGGGGTCCGTCGAACAGGGTGACGTCGTCCTGCGTCCCGGCCGCGAAGTCCCCCGCGACGCGGGTGAAGTAGTCGTCGCCGATGTCGTGCCGGTCGAGCGTGACCGTCGGGTGCTGCTGGGCGAAGAGCGCGAGCGCCTGCTTCATGATGTCGCCCCGCACCCCCGACGACCAGTCGGTGCCGAACGAGAGGGTGACCGGCGCGGTGC
>DATLLM010000436.1:0-3857 GCA_035537855.1 Chloroflexota bacterium
CGCAGTTGACCGCCTCGTACGGGCTCCCGTCTGCCTGCGAGACGTACGGGATGTCCAGCACATACGGGCCATCGTCGGCGGCGACGGCCGGGACGGCCGCGCCGGCCACCGTGGCCGCCAGGGCCAGGCAGAACGCGGCGATGAGGAGAACCGGACCCCGGCGTGAGCGCGTCCAGCTACTCACTTCGCGACGCTCCCTCTACCACAGCTCCTGGCCCCGCGTCCCGGCGCCGCCAGGGCACAGCGTACCGCCCTGTACGGAGTAGGTCAAGAGGCTCTCCGGGTGGTCAGACTTCAAGACCACGCGCCCAGCACAGGGGCGCCGCGCGGGCGATGCTTCGGGGATGCTCGACGTCAACGCCCGGGTGCGCTTGGCGCTCAAGGCCTTGCTATCGCCCCGCCGGAGCGGCCCTTCCGCGCTTTCCGAGAGGCGGGTGACCGCGTGCGACCGCTCGGCGGAGTGCGCGCGCCGCTGCCGCTTCGCCGAAGCGCCGCCCGAGGGGGCTCTGCGCCGTGGCCCAGCCGGCTCGACCCCTACGAGCCCCGCCTGCGGCGGCGCCTGGCCGAAGGGTGCCGAAACTCCCAACTCCTGGGGCGGGAGCGCCGCGCTTCGGCCCACCGCGGGACCTGCCGGCTCGTGCCGGGGTAGCCCTGCGCGCGGCGCTCCCGCTCCAGGAGTTGGGCGTTCCGACACCCCTCGGCCAGTCGCCGCCGCAGGTGGGGCTCGAAGGGGTCGAGCCGGCTGGGCCACAGCGCAGAGCCCCCTCGGGCGGCGCGTCGGCGAAGCGGGAGCGGCGCGCGCACTCCGCCGAGCGGTCGCGCGCGATCACCCGCCTCTCGGAAAGCGCGGAAGGGCCGCTCCGGCGGGACGATAGAGGGCCTTGAGCGCCATGCGCACCCGGGCGTAGACGTCGAGCATCGCCCGCGCGGCGCCCCTGTGCTGGGCCCGTGGTCTTGAAGTCTGACCACCCGGAGAGCCTCTTGACCTACTCTGTACAGGGCGGTACGCTGTGCCCGGGCGGCGCCGGGACGCGGGGCCAGGAGCTGTGGTAGAGGGAGCGCTGCGAGGTGAGTAGCTGGACGCGCTCGCACCGGGGTCCGGTTCTCCTCATCGCCGCGTTCTGCCTGGCCCTGGCGGCCACGGTGGCCGGCGCGGCGGTCCCGGCCGTCGTCGCCGCCGACGATGGCCCGTATGTGCTGGACATCCCGTACGTCTCGCAGGCAGACGGGAGCCCGTACGAGGCGGTCAACTGCGGTCCGGCGAGCGTGGCCATGGTGCTCCGCGCCCTGGGCGTTGGCATCTCTGTCCCGGAGGCGCGGGCGGCGCTCGCCCGCGCCCGGGGGGTGCCGGGGGACTACCGTGGCGCGGCCCTAGAGACGCTGGCCGCCGTCCTGGACGGCGAGAGGCTCCGCCTGGTCGGGCTCCTGCCGGGGGGCCGCCTGGCCCGCTGGTCGCCCGAAGCGATGCGGGAGGAGTTGCACGACGGCCACCCGCTGATCGCCGAGGTCAGGGAGCGGCTCCTCCCCGGGCACGACTCCGCCGGCGCCGGCACCGAGCACTACATCGTGCTCGTCGGCGTGGACGGCGAGGACGTGCTCTACCACGACCCGGCCCTGCCCGCTCCTGGTGAGGCGCCCCGGACGATCCCCTTCGGGACCCTCTTCGCGGCCATGGCGGCGAACTCCCGCCCCTACGCCGCGGTGGCCATCACACCAACTGAGGGGCGCTACCCGGTCCGCCTCGCGGCGCCCGCGGCGGCGCCCGCGCCCGCGGCCGCGCCGGCGCCCGCGCCCCCACCGGCCGTCCAGCCGGCGGCCGCGTCCCAGCCCGCGGCCGCGCCGGCGCCCCAGCCCGCGGTCGTCCAGTCCGGCCGGTGGTGGGAGCAGTTGCCGCTGGCTGCGCTGGGCTTGCTCCTCCTGTTGCTGCTCGTGGCCCTGGCCATCGCCTACGCCATCTACGCCTCGTCCGGCCCGGTGGGGACGCTGGTCTTCCTCGGCGGCGGTGGCGAGCAGTTGGGCCAGCTCGTCCTCAACGGGTGGCGCCACACCGTCCGCTGGAACGCGGACGCCTGCTCGCGACACCTCCCGGCCGTGGACGTGGCGGCGCTGCGGGTAGACCGGGGGCCGGACGTGGCCGCGCGCACGACGGTCAGGATGGTCCTGGTCACCAGCGAAGGGCACGTGGTGACCCGGATCCTGCAGCACGGGGAGTCCTGCCCGTTCGGCGACGCGGACTCGACCTCGGTGACGTACCTGGCTGTCCCGGCCGGATCGCGCTTCGCGCCGGCCCTCGGCACCGCACCGGGGTGGCAACCGCGGGTGGCGGGGTAATCCGGGTGGGGCGCGCGTCGCGGCCGGCCCGCGGTCGCCCGGCGATCCGCCTGCCGGGGCTGCTGGCCCCCGGCCTGCTCCTGGTTCCGACCCTGCTGCTGATTCCGTTCCTGCTGGCCGGCACCGGCATCGCCGGCCGGGTGGGGGCCCTCTTGCGTCCTTCCCAGGGGCGGCCGGTGGTGCCCGTCCCCACCCCGGTGCCGGCGTGGATGCGGGACGCCGCCGCCGTCACCGCCGGGCCCATCAGCGCGACGGTCACCGCCGACGGGACCCTCACCGCTCCGGTGCAGTCCCGCGTCGCCTTCCGCAGCAACGGGCGCCTGAAAGAGCTGCTGGTGTCGCCCGGCGAGCCGGTGGCGGCCGGGCAGCCCCTGGCGACGCTCGACCCGGCGGAGCTGGAGCTGTCCGTCGTCCAGGCGCAGGCCAACCTCGGCCTGACCCAGGCCCGGCTGGAGGCCGCGCGGGCCGTCGCCCGGGCGGAGGACATGCGCGGGGCCAAGACGACGCTGGAAGCGCTGCAGGCGCAGATCCGCCAGGGGACGGGCGTGGACGAGCAGACGGACGCCCTCCTCACCCAGGCCGACGCGGCGCTGGAGTCCGCCCGGGCCGGTCTGACGGGGCCCGACCGCGTCGTACGGGCGGAGGACGAGGCCGCCGCGGAGGGGGCGGTGCGCGCCGCCCGGGCGCGGGTCACGGCACTCCTGACGGGGGCGGCGCGGGCCCCCGCCGCGCAGGCCGCGCTGGCCCAGGCCCAGGCGCGGTTGGGGCAGGCCGAAACCGACCTGGGGCCCGACCCGGCCGGCCCCGCCGCCCCGGACGTGGCCGTGGCCCAGGCCCAGGTCGACGTGGCCCAGGCGCAACTGGATCAGGCGCGCTGGAGCCTGGACGGCCGCACCCTGGTGGCGCCCTTCCCGGCGACCGTAGGGTCGGTGCTCGCCGGGCCGGGCGAGGCCGTCGCCGCCGGCGCGGCGGTGGTGACCGTCTTCGACCGGCGCCGGCTGCGGGCCGATGTGCTGCTGGATGAGGTGGACGTGACCCGGGTCAGGTCGGGGCAGCCCGTCACCCTGACCTACGAGGCCGCGCCGGGCCGGGCGGACACGGGCAGCGTGGGGGCCGTCCTGCCCCTCCCCAATACGCAGTCCGGACTGGTGCGTTACCAGGCGCAGATCCCGATCGACGACACCCCGGAGGGGGCGCTCCGGCCGGGGATGACCGTTCGGGCGCAGATCGTCACGGCCGCGCGCGAGCGCACCCTGCTCGTCCCCAGCCGCGCCGTGCACCCCGCCTCCCGGGGCGCCCCAGGGGATCCCCAGGGAGACCGGCCCACCGTCTACGTCGTCGGGGCGGATGGCGGGGCGGCCCGGCGCGCGATCACCACCGGCATCGCCAGCGGCCAGATGACCGAGGTGGTTGAGGGGCTGACGGAAGGGGAGCGCGTCGTCGTCGCGCCCGCAGCGGGCGAGCTGCCCGGTGGGTAGCCCGGTGGGTAGCCCGGTGGGTAGCCCGGGGGGAGAGGGGTCGTGAAC
>DATLLM010000437.1:0-11960 GCA_035537855.1 Chloroflexota bacterium
CCTCTACCCGGCCCTCGGATTCCCGGCCTTGCTCGACGCGTCCCGCGAGATGTCCGTGCTGATGGTGGCCACGCCCGATCTGACCACCACCCCCGCGGCGCTGGCCCAGCTGCTCACCTTCCGCGAGTGGCGTCCCCCGGCGGCGCCGGGCGGCCCCGGACAGACGTTCTCCGCCCGGAGCGTCTCCGCGGTGAAGGTGACGCCCCTGCCGGCGTCGCTCAAGGAGTCGGACTGCAAGCGGAGCCTGGACCGGCTCAAGGCGGTGGTGCGCCTGGCCCGCCCCGCCCTCGAGCGCTACCGCCGCAAGGGCTTCACCCAGCTGGTGTCCTTCGTGCTCAAGCTGCCCCAGAGCGTCGCCCTCTGGCGCCCCTCGCCGGCCGACCGGCGCCCCAAGATGTACGTGCTCAGCGTCCCCGACGAGGACACGGTCGTCCACGAGCTGATCAAGGCCCTGCCCCGCCCCTACGCGGACTGCCCCGTCCTGCCGGCGAACGACCTGGGCACGATCGACCTGGACGGGCAGCCGGTGCGTCTGCTGCACCCCTTCTGCGCCATGACCCCGGACTACCTGGGCATCGCCCAGATGACCGACATGCACCTGGCCCTGCGCTGGGACCTGATGGAGCAGCGCCTGAACCTGGCCCCTCCGGCGGCCCGTGGCCTGTTCAACAACCCCAACCGGCGCTTCGCCGAGCACCTCGAGCACGTGCGCGACCGGCCGGAGGTCGCCGTCGGCGTCTTCACCGGGGACGTGATCGACTACAACCGGGGCTGGGACGGGAACGTCGCCCACCGGGACATGGTCGAGCACTACCTGTACAACCGCGAGTGGCTCCACTTCTATGGCCAGATCACCAAGCGCTACTACCGGCCCTTCTTCATCGTCGCCGGGAATCACGAGTGGCGACTCAATCCGTACGCCCCGCGGGCCAACATCACCGGCTTCAAGAACCTCGGCCTGTGGCTGCCCCTCCTGCTGGGGCTGAGCGTCATGGGACTCGTCACCGGCCTGGTGGCGGGGATCGGCGCCGGGCTGGCCGGCGCGGGGGGGACAGGCACCGTCCTGCTGGGGATCCTGATCCTCCTGGCGGCGGTCGCCGTGGGGATGCTGATGCTGCTGGCTACGCTCGCCGCGTTCGAGTCGGCCGGGGGCAAGGCCCCCTCGGACGCCTTCGCCGCCCCGGCCGTCCCGCTGATCGGGCTGGCGCTGGGGGCCGCCATCACGCTCGTCGTCGCCGTCATCGTCCTGGCCACCAAGCCCGGACAGAAGAGCACGAGCGAGCAGGTAGGCGACGGCGTGACGAAAGGCCTCGGCTGGGGCACCCTCAGCGGCGTCAGCCTGTGGCTCCTGGGCTACCTGATCGTCGGCGTCTTCCAGGTGGGCGAGCAGGAGGTCACCGACGTCATGGACTACACCAACCAGGAGACGGACTGGGTGCGTCCGGTGCTGCCGGAGAAGTTCGAGTACATCGACATGCTGGGCAAGGACAGCAACCTGGCCACCATCGAGGAGTCGCTCGCCTGGTACAACCTGGTGATCAACCCCTTCTACGACTTCGGCTTCGCCTTCCACAAGACGGCCATGGCCTTCGTCGACTACCACCAGTCCGAGGACATGTTCCGTGGCGCCCCCCCGGTGGCGAAGGACTCCCTCAGCGACGAGCAGTGGGACCTGATCAACAGCTGGGTCGACGCCGCCGTCAAGGGCAGCGACACGCCGGAGCAGATGGCCGCCGTCCTGGCGATGCACGCCACGGTCTTCTGCCCGACGAGCGCGAAGGACAAGGAGATCGGCACCAGTCCCCGCCCGCTGGACGACGGGGACCTCGCCATCGGGGCGATCGGCCGGCGCCGGCAGGCCCTGGTGACCCTCCTGCGCGACCTGCCGGTGCGGACGACCCTGGCCCTCTCCGGCCACACCCACATCAGCGACGTCTTCATGTTCGACGACCCGACCCACGTCAAGCGGGTGAGCGACGCCGGCGCCGTCGCGGCCGCCTCCACCCTCGGCGACGACGTGCGCGGCCGAGTCATGTTCATTACGTCCACCTGCAGCTGCCCGGTGGGGACGCGGGCGAAAGTGCGCCCGGTCGACGAGCGGAAGCCCCAGTACCGGCGGGTGCAGTGGGGGGCCGACGGCCGGCCCACGTCCGTCGAGATGCTGAATCGCTGGCCGGTCGATCTGGTGACCGGCCCGCCCACCCCCTGACTCATCGATTCGGGCGGCCCAGTCGCTAGGTCACGATCTGGTAGTCCACCACCGCGTTGGCCACCTGCACCTCGCCGGCCGCCTCGGCCTCCAGCTCCAGCGCGGCCGTGCCGCCCGCTTCGGCCCCCGGGTCGGGGTAGGCCAGCAGGACGGCCTGCGCCGCCGGGCCCGGCTCAACCGGCGCCGCCTGCCCCAGCAGGCGCAGGCGCAGACCGGGCAGGACCTCACCCGGCGCCGGGAGGCGCTTCACCTTGTGCAGTCCGGTGAAGGGGTGGGGCGTCCAGGAGGCGCCCCCGTCGCGGCTGTACCGCACGGGCTCCGGGCGGGCGGACGCCGCCCGCCCGTCCCCGCTCCAGAGGGCCTCCCCCTGGGCCGCCTTGAGGACGAGCCAGGCCGGCTGCGCCGGCTGGAGCGTTACCGGCGGCGTCAGCGCGGCCGGCACCCAGCCGGTCCCCCCCGGTGGGAGGGGCGCCAGGTCGACGCCGGCGGACGCCAGCGGCGGCCCCGCCTGGGGCGCCCCCCCGGCGTCGGCCCGCACTTCGAGCACCAGCCGGGCGTCGGGGCTGGCCCGGCCGAGATTCAGCTCGACCGCGGCCAGGAGCGCCGCCCGGACGGACGGGGCCCGGACGGGCTGCGCCAGGGTGAAGACCGGGGAGACGCGGGCGGCGACGGCGTCACCCTCCGCCAGCCAGCTCGCCTCCGGCACCAGGCGGTCGGGGGCGAGCCGGCCGCTCACCTGGAGGCGCACCTCCTTGACCCGGACCCGCTCGTCGGACTGGGGGCGGATGGCCAGGGGCACCGTCCGGCGCTCGCCCTGCCGGCTGAAGGAGACCGCCCGGTCGAGGCGCCCGCCCTCGAAGGCCACCGTCGCCACCAGGTTCGTGCTCAGGTCCACCGCGTCTGGGGCGAGACGCAGCAGCCCCGGCGAGTCGCTGTAGGGCACCAGGTGGGGGTGGCAGCGCCCGTCCACGGGCGGGCACGCCTCGAGGAAGGCGTTGAGCTGGGCGGAGAAGTCGATGCTGGTCACGGTGCCGGAGAGCTCGCCGGTGTACGTCCAGAAGATGGTCTGCGGGCTGGGCACGGTGGGGAAAGGCAGCGGGTCGACCGTCTCCGGCAGCGGACCGGGCTGGCCGGCGGCCAGGACGAAGCGCACGTTGAGGGGGAAGCTGGCGCACTCCAGGGTGCAGTGGGCGACGAAGTCGGCGTCGGCGACGGGGCCGGTGAGCAGCACGAGCAGCTTCTGGGTCAGGAGCTGCGGGAAGGCGAGCGCGGCGCTGCCCCCCGCCGCCGGCGCGGCCGGGACGGGGTGCTGGGCGTCGAAGGCCACCCCGGTCCAGGCCTGGAGCTGGACCGGGGTGGCGCCGGCCGCCCCGGCCAGGGCGATGCCGGAGAGGGCGCGCAGGCCGTGGAGGTCGATGACCTTGGCCGGGTTGCCCCCGACCGTGCCGCCGTCGGAGACGGTCGCCCCCCAGAGGTCGACGTGGTCGCGCAGGCCCCGCCGGCCGAACGGCGCGCCGCGCAGCGTCAAGGTGGCGGCCGTGACGACGGCGTTCTTGGGCACGCCGCCGGCGCCGAGGGGGATGCTCCGCCCCGGCGGCGCCGTGGGGGGCGGCCCGCCGGCGCCCGGCGGCCCGGCGGGCGCCGGGGGCCCGGTACCGGCCCAGACGGCGGCCAGGCCGCGCCGGGGCACGTCGAACGGGGCGTCCGTCACGGCCACGCCCGGACCCACGAAGAGGGCCACAGTCCTTTCCTGTCCCGTCTAGGCTCCGGGCAGGCGGGCGGCGATCAGGAGGCTGACCGACTCCCCCGCCACCAGGGGCGTCCCCGCCGCCGGCTCGGAGCCGGTGACCAGGTCGGCCGCCCGGTCGGCGGGGGCGGTGTAGGCGCCGGCGTCCTGCTGCACCGGCACGGCGTTGCCGTGGGCGTCGAGCACCTCGCCGAGCGGCAGGCGCCGGGAGAAGAGCTGGTCGAGGGCCTCTTGCAGTCGCCGGCCGAAGAGGGGGGGCACCACCGGCAGCCCCGCCCGCGTGCCGGCGACGGCCAGGGTGACGTCGACCACCGCCGGGCCACCGGGGGCGACGGTGGCCGGGGCGGTCTGGGCGGCGTAGCCGCTGGCCTCGGTGGGGACGACGGTGACCTGGTACTGGCCGGGCGGTAGCTCGGGCACGAGGTAGCTCTCGCGCACCCGCTGGCCCGGCCGGGGGTCCTGCGGCACCCCCACCGGCGCGGCCGAGACGCGGAAGATCTGCCCCTCCGGCACCGGAGCGTTGGTGTCGGCCCCCAGGACGTTGGCGATCACGTAGCCCGGGGCCTGGGCCTGGAGGCGCCCGCAGGCCTCGTAGAGCTGCTCGATGGCGTCGATCAGGGTGTTCCACACCTGCGGCTCGATCACCGCGTTCGGCGCCACCTCCGTGACCTCCACCCACGTCGTCGGCATCGTGCCTCTCCTTCTCGGGAACGCTCGGGGACGCTCGGGGACGCTAGCGAACGGGCCCGCTGGCCGGATCGAGCGCCCCAGCCAGCAGGAGGTCGACGCTGGCTCCCGCGGCCACCGGGAGGTCCTGGCTGGGCTCGCTGCCCAGCACCCGCCGGTCGGCGACGGCGGGCCCGCCCGCGGCGGCGACGGCCTGCCCGTGGGCGTCGACGATGCGGCCGGCGACGAGGCCCCGGCTCCGCAGGGCGGCCTGGGCTTCGGTCAGGGTGAGGCCGAAGACGGCCGGCACGGTGCGCTGGCGCAGGTCGCGGCGCAGCCGGAACTCCAGGCTCACCGTTTCGCGCTCCGGCACGGAGACGGTCTTCGTCGCGGGGAGGAGCCCGCTGGCTTCGAACGGCTCGACGGCGATCTCGTACTCGCCCGGGGCGAGTCCGGCGATGAGGTAGGTGCCGTCCAGGCGGAAGGCGGGGGGGAGGGGGAGCCCCGAGCCGGCCGCGGTGGCGAAGACGGCGCGCACGGCGGCCGCGGCGATCGGCGATTCGCCCTCCTGGTCGAGCACCGTGACCAGGACGTCCGCCGCGCGCCGGGCGGCCAGCTCCTGGGCGGCGCCGTACAGCCCGATGATGGCCTCGCGGAGACGGTTCCACGCCTCCGGCGTGATCGGGTCGTACGGCGCGACGCGCAACCGGCTCAGATCCCGCGGCCCACCGGGCAGCTCCACCTCGCCCGTCACGCTCGTCTCCCTCTCCCGCCGTCCCTACGGGCCCGCCGGCTCCGGCGTGGCCGTCACCAGCAGATCCACCGGCAGGCCCCGGGCCAGGGGGGCGCCGACGCCCGGCTCCAGGTTGACCACCAGGAGCTGCGCGGCCGCCTCCTGGGCCGGCTGCCAGCGATCCCCGATCTGGAGGAGATTCACCTGCGTGCCGTGGGCGTCCAGCACGGCACCCGGGCGCAGCCCCGCCTCCACCAGGCTGTCCAGGGCCCCGCCCAGAGGGCGGCGGAACAGGTCGGGCACGGCCACCAGCGGCACGGGTGGCGGCGCCAGGGAGAAGGTCATCTCGGTCGGCGCCCCCGCCCGCACCGTCGCCGGGCGCGTCTCGGGCGCCAGGCCGAGGTCGGGTGCGGCCGTGGCCGTGACGTCGTAGTCGCCGGGGGGCAGGCCGTCCACGACGAAGTGGCGCCCCACCCGCCGGGCGGCGGCGGCCGGCCCGGTCGAGCCCCTGGACCGGGCGGCGATCGAGGCCACAGCCGCCGGATCGAGGACGGCGTCCGTGTCCCGCCGGCGCACGCTGATGACCAGATAGCCGGGGACGGCTTGGGCGGCGTTGAGGCAGGCGTACGCCCCCAGGATGGCCTCGCAGAGGGCGTTCCAGGCCCCGGCGGTGACGAACGCGTTGGCCTGGGCGCGGTGCGGGCTGAGGTCGGGCGCGTCAGGCATCGTCCCCGCCGCCTTCCCGCCCCCCGGGCCTCTCAAGCCTTCCAGGGTTGGCGACGAGCCCCGGCAGGAAGGTCGGCCCGGCGGCGCCGGCGGCGCCGAGGATCTCCAGCTGCCCGAGCGAGCCGATGACGCCGCCTACCGGGGGCCGGGGGCGGACGATCGGGGGCCGGAAGGGGTCTTCCGTGCCGGTGAGGTCGATCACCTGGACGAGATTCGCATCCAGGTTGGCGACGTACAGCTGCCGGCCGTCCGGCGTCACCGTCAGCCCGATCGGCTGCCCGTCCAGGGGTACGGTGAAGAGCACCTTGCGCTCGGCGGTGTCCACGATGGCGACGCCCCCGTCCACGCCGACGCACAAGCGGCTGCCGTCCGGCGTCACCGCCAGGCCCGAGAGCACGGTGCCGGTGAAGGGGAGGGCCACAGGCGCGACGTCCGGCAGGACGAAGATGTCGCTGTTCGCCACGTTGACTTCCACCAGGAGATAACTCTCCAGGAGGCCCGGGCCCACCGCCATCCCGGTGCTGCGCCGCACGACGGCATACGCCACCCGGCGGCGGGCGGCGCCGCTGCCAAGGGTCGTGGTCACCAGGCCGAAGACGGAGTTGGCCTGGGTCGAGGTCAGGTCGATCGTCCGGATTCTGTCGACCACGAGCGACTGGTGGACGGAGAGGATCGTCGGGGCGTCGCCGTCGGCCACCAGGATCTCGTCTCCGCTCACGGCCAGGAGCACCGGCGAGCGCGAGCCGAAGATGTCCGGGGCGATTGAGGTGGTGCTCCGCGTCTGGAGGTCGACGACCAGGAAGGCGTGCCGGAACGGCGAGGCGACGAACAGGCGCTGACCGGCGGCGTCGATCAGCAGGTCGCTGCCCAGCGTGACGTTGAGCACGCCACCCGGCGCGATCCGGTCGCGCTGGGTGTCGATGACGGCCACCAGGCCCTCGATCGAGGCCCGCTGCGCGCCCGACCCGGCCGGGCCGATGGCGGGGCCCACCACCCCGCCGCCGGCGGCGATCCCGCCGGTCGACGCCGTCAGCCCGGGCCGGAAGCCGGCCGTGCCGGTGAGGAACGGGGGGATCAGTACGGTCATCGCCAGGAGGAAGGCTTGCCTGAGGACCGGGTTGGGATGGAAGGCCATGGCCAGGGGGGTGGTGGCGCCCTCGGAGAGGGAAAGGGGGACGGTCTGGAGCACCTGCCGCGTCCTGGTGTCCAGCACGGCGATGAACGCGCCGCCGGTGCTCGCGTCGCCCTGGCTGAGCGCGTAGATCTTGGCCCCGTCCGGGGAAACGAAGACCGAAGCCGGCTTGACGACCGGCGCCTGTGCCACCAGGCGGGGCCGGCGCTCGGACGCCTCCACCTGTCCCGCCACCAGGAGATTGACCCGCCGCTGGCCGTCGGCGCCGGGCGGCACGGGTGTGTCTACCCCGGGCTCCGTGCTGACGATCCGCCGGTTGGCGAAGCGCCCCCGGTCGTCCGGGCCGATGACCAGGCCGTGGGCGTCCACCACCTGGCCCGTGGCCAGCCCGACGGCGCTCAGCAGGGCGGTGGCCTCCTGGAGCGTCTGTCCGAAGAGGGAGGGCACCGCGGGGGCGACGCCCGCCGGGAACAGCTCGACCTGCACGACCGCCGTCTGCCCCTGGGCCAGGGCGACGCCGGACTGGGTGCGTCCGGCCAGGCCGCTCTGCGGCGTCGTCTCCACCACCACCTGGTAGCGGCCCGGGGCCAGGTTGGCCAGGCGGTAGCCGTCGCCGCGCCGCTCGGCCGGTGGCGTGGGGAGGCCGCTGGCCTCGGACACGGCGTAGACCAGGGCCACCGCGCTCGCCGGGGCTAGGCGCTGGGCCAGGGCGTCGCGCACCGTCACCAGGATCGCGCTCGGCTGCTGCGTCTCCAGGCGCTGGAAGATCGCCTGCAGCTCGCGGACGGCGCGGACGAGGGCGTTCCAGCTGGCCGACGTGATCGGGTCGCCGGCGCGCGCCTGGGGCAGGGTCGGGGGGGCTACCGGCTCACCCGCCATCGGACGTACCTCCCACGTGCAGCTCCCAGCGTACGGCCAGGCTGAGCGCCGAGCCTTTCGCGACCGGCTCGTCCAGCACGGCCCGAGCGTACAGCTCACCTGCGGCGTTGAGCAGGCCGAGCTCGGCAACGGTGACGTCCCCGGCCGGTTCCCCCGGACCGAAGACCGTCTCCACCGAGACCAGCAGCGGGACGGTCCCGCCGGACTCGACGATCGTCTTGTCCGCCTCGGCCACCTGCCGCCGGGCCACCTCCTGCTGCAAGGCGACGTCGGCCGGGGCCGGCGGGGCCGTCCCGCTGCCCAGGGCGACGGCCGTCAGGGCCTGGCGCGACCGGCCGAGGAGGAGCTTCGCCAGGAGGCGCTCGCCCGAGCGGACGAGGAGGTTCGGCGCCCGCCGTTCCAGGACGAGGCCCCCGCCGGGGCGCAGCAGCCGGACGCGTACCCGTCCGGTGGTGCCCAGCCGCTCGGCCGCGCGTCCGCCGGCCGGCGGACCGCCCACCGCGCTCCCACTCATCCCGCTCATCCGGCCCCGCCCTGCGCCGTGGCCGGCGCCCGCAGCGTCTCCTGGACGGCCGGCGTCATCAGCGTGACCCCCGCCCGCACCCCGGCCGGGCGCACCGCCTCGAGGGCGGCGCCCACCTGCTCGTGGGGCAGGGCCGCCCGCCGGGTGGAGGCGACGCGGTGCTCCGTCTCGCCTCCGGCCGGCGCGGCGATCACGGACGCGGTACGGTCGCCGAAGCTGGTGACGTGCACCTCCGCCCCCGCGGGGGTGACGGTCACCGCCAGCGCGCCGGGGCGCCGCCCGACGGCCAGCGCGCGCACGGCGTCTCCCGGGGGGGCGCTGCCGGCGATCACGTCCTGCACGCGCGCCACGTCGACGATGGCGAGGCTATCCGCCCCGGCGCAGGCGGCGTACACCAGGCTGCCGTCCGGCAGCGCGGCCAGGCTGCACGGCCCGGCGCCAACGGGCAAGGTGGCCAGGACGGCGCGCTCCGCCGTCGCCCCGGGCTCCCCCCGCAGAAACGCCTCCACCTGCACCGTCCCGACCACGCTGAGCGTCGCCGCCCCGCGGTTGGCGACGTAGACGTGGCGAATCTCCGGCTCCGCGTCCGGCAGCCGGGAGCGCACGTCGAGGAGGGTGCAGGGCTCCCGGCCGACGGGGATGCTGCCCAGCAAGGTGGCCTCGCCCGTCCCACCGGGGGCACCGGGGGCACCGGGGTCCAGCACCAGCAGCCGGCCGGCAGCGGGATCGACCCGGTACAACCGGCGCCCGAGGACGACCTCCTCCGGCCCGTGGGCGACGAACGACCACGGCAGGCGCACCTCGAACGAGAGGCGCTGGCGCTCCCGCCAGCGCACCTGCACCCGCCCCGCGGGCAGCTCCTGGAAGACGGCGCCGTCGAAGCGGGCCTCGCCGAAGCGGGCCTCGCCCCCGGCCGTCGCCGGCGTGGCGTAGACGCTGCGGTCGAGCGGGGTGCGACCGAAGCGCCCCCGCTGCGCGCTGAAGAGCCAGCGGTTCCGTCCCACGGCCAGGCGGGGCGCCCCGCCCGCCTGGGGCCCGTCCGGGAAGCGGTCACCGTCGAACGCCGCCCGCTCGAAGGCGGCGTCCGGGATCCCGGCGGCGAACGCGGCCGCCCCGGCGTCGAACCGGTCGCGCCCGGCGAAGGCGCCCCGGAAGGTGTGCCGGCGCGCCGTCACGTCCCGGCCCTCCAGGCTGGCCGTCCCGTCCGGGTAGAGCACCAGCTCCTGGCCGTCCGGCACCGTCTCGCTCACGCCGACGGCCTCCCCGGTGGTGAGGTTGAGCAAGAGGGGCTCGACGGTGCGCTGCCCCACCCCGAGGACGGCGATCGCCGGCACCACGGGGTCGAAGTCCCCGTTCTCCACCTCCCACTGCGCCCCATTGACGCGGGGCTCGGCCGGGGGCTCCACCGCCCGGGGGACGTTCTCGTGCAGCTCCAGGTAGGCCGTCCGCCCGGCGACGGCCACCCGGGTGACGAACGGGTCGCTCCCCGGCACCAGGCGTAGCCGGCCGGCGGCGTCCCAGACGTCGAGGTCGAGGGTGGCGGCGGCCGTCTGGAGCGCCGCCGGGATCGTCCCCGGTCCGGCCAGGGCCACCCGCACCAGGCGCTGCACGCGCCGGCGGAAGCGCTCTCGCTCCTCGCCGTCGTAGCGCCGCAGACCGAACAGCGCCGCCAGTCGCTCCAGGTCGAGCAGGGTGGGCGCCCGCCGAATCCAGTGGGCCAGCGCCGCCTGGACCGCGGCCACGTCCAGGTCGTCGAGGGGCCGGGCCAGGGCCTGGACGACGTGGTAGAGGCGCTTGCCCGGTGCCCCCGGGGGGCCGGGCGCCCCCGGCCGGTCGAGCGCGGGGTCGGGCTCGAACGGACCGAAGAAGTCGGGGAAGCGGGCCAGGATCGTCGCCGTCCTAGCCACCGCCCTCTCCCCCTCCGTCGACGGTCAGCGTGCGGAGCCGGGCCTGCTCGTGCGCCTGCACCGCCACAGCCTGATCGGCCGGCACGTCGCCGAAGACCGCCCCGCTGGCCTCGTACTCGACCCCCAGGCGCAGGGAGTCGACGGTCAGGCCGGCGCCGGTCAGGGCGGCCCGGAGGACGTCCGGCGAGAGGGTGCCCCCGGCGCCCAGGCGCTGCTCGATGGCCTGCCGGGCCCGCCGGGGGGCGTCCGGGGGCGGGGCGTCCAGCGCCACCGCGACGTCCAGCCAGACGGCCGCCCCGGCCCGCTCCACGAGCGGGGGGGCCGCCAGGACGAAGCGCTCGTCCGGGGCCAGGGCGACGCCGCGGCTGGCCGCGGCGATCGGGCGGGCGGGCGTCGTCGAGACCTGGACGTCGGCGACGTTCTCCACCCCTTCCACCGCCAACGCCAGGCTGACGATCTTGTTGAGGCTGAGGGTGCCCCCCACGCCCAGCCCATCGACGTAGGCCGTAACCGCGTCCCGCGTCCGGTTGAGCAGAGGCGCCGTCCGCTCCTGGGGCAGGAGCGGATCGGCCAGCTCGAGCCACAGGGCCAGGGTGAGCCGCACCTCGGTCAGGGCGGGCTGCCCGGTCCCGCCGCCCTCCAGGTTGTGCCGGACGCGCACGCCCGCCGGGCGGGCCGCCTCGATGGCCGCCAGCACCGCGCCGGTCGCCTCCGGGCCGGCGTCCACCGCGAGGCGGACGACGCCCGGCTCGGTTGCCGGATCGTCGGCGACTCTCGCCGAGCGCACCCCGGGAACGGCCTGGACGGCGGCCGCCAGGGCGTCGAGCGTCGCCGTCGCCCCGTGGCCGACGGCGCGCTTGGCGCGGGCGCGCAGGTCGTCGTCGCTCTCCGTTGGGCTCCCGGCCGCCGACGCCTCCGGGTTCGTCACCGCCTCGACGCCCGCCACCGGCCGGGTCATGACCGTCAGCTCGCCCGCCGCCGCCACGCCGGCGGCGCCCGGGCTGGTCGCCCGCACGGCCACCGTGACGGAGAGCTGCCCGTCGCGCAGGGTGGCCTCGCCCTGCGTCTCGAAGACTTTCAGCGGGGGCCGGGCGTTGGTGATCTGCGTCCCGGCGGGGACGGTGATGTCGCCGGCGGCGCCGGGGGCCCGCCGGAAGACGACCGCGCCGGTGGCGAAGTCGCCCCCCCGCCGGGTGAGGCCCAGCAGGGCGACGACCTGGTCGAGGGCGTCGCCGCTGGCCGTGTCGACGAAGCCGGAACGGTAGAGGGCATCCACCTGGCGCTGCAAGAGCGCCACCTCGCGGGCCACCGACTCGGCCAGGATGCGCGTCACGCTGCCCACGAAACGGTCGCTCAGCGGGGAGGCGGCCGCGCCCCCTTCGTCGTAGTACGTCACGTAGAAGGCGGTGTCCGCATCGGGCAGCTCGGTGCCCCGCCC
>DATLLM010000438.1:0-4344 GCA_035537855.1 Chloroflexota bacterium
CCTGGAGACGGTCCTCGCGGCCCCCGTCGTGGGGGCGATGGGCGCGGCGCGCGTCGCCCCGCAGCGCGCCCCCGTCCTCCCGCTGGTCTACGGCCCAGACGGCCGCAAGGCGAAGCCGCCGCCGCTCACCCCCGAAGAAGCCGCGCACGCGGAGTGGCGCGAGTGCGACGCCGATGGCGCGTTCACGGCCTTGCTGCGCTTTCTCGCGCCGCCCGGGCGCGAGGCGGAGCTCCTCGCCACCGTCGCCCTGCGCCGCGGCGTCGCCACCCCGGAGGAGGTCAACGGCCGCCTGCGCCTGTACGGCGACGCCGGCACCCTGGTCGTGGACGGCTTCCTGCCCGCCTCCGCCGTGTCCCGCGCGGCGGCGGGGGCGTCCGGCGGCCCCCTCGAGCCGCTCCCCACGCCGCAGCGCCTGCTGGACGCGCTCCCCGCGGTCGGGGACGACGTGCAGCGCAAGTGGTGCCGGCTGGCCCGCGACTTCGTCGCCGACGTCCGCGGCGAGCCGCACCCCCCCTACCTGACCTTCCGCGACGGCTGGCGCTACCAGGCGGCCATCGACGCCGTCCGGGCCGGCCGCGGCTGGGTCGCGCTCCCCGCCTGATCGCCGCCCCGTGGCATCGGGCCGCCCCCGCGGTGGGTACGTTAATGGCCGGCGGCGATGCGGAGCGCCTCCGTGTTCACGTTCTCGAGGGAAGATCCCCACGCGGTTGACCGGGATGTAACCAAGGGCTACCTGGCCTTTTAACCACACCGGCCCGTGCGGCGACTCAGCGAGTCATCGCAAACGCGGCGGTGGGCCGGAGCCGCGGGGGTCAGGCGGCCTTCTTGCGGGGCGGATAGCGGGCCGCCGGTGCCGAGCGGCGCCCTTTGGGGCGGCCGGGGGAGCGGCCGCACGGGTTTGGCGCCGCGGCGACGGGAGGCAAGCACCACGCCAGCGTTGCAAAACTCCGGTGCACCCGCGCGGGCGTGAGGCGGGCCGGCGGGAGCGGGCGCTCCCCCGGCCGCCGGTGGTCGGCGACGGCGCCACGCGCCAGGCGCAGCTGGGTGTAGGCCGCGATGACCAGCCAGGTCCAGCGGTCGGCCTGCTCGGGCAGGCGCACCCGCGGGGTGACCCAGCGCAGGGTCTGTTTCAAGAATCTGAAGGTCTGCTCCAGATCGGCTCTCCGGCAGTACCCCCGCCAGAGGCGGTCCAGGTCAGCGGGGGAGGGCGAGCCCGGTTCGCATCCTGGCTCCGGCGGGGGCTGCCACCACAGCCAGACGACGTCGGGGGTGCGGCGCCGGCCGGGGAGGCGGCCGACCTCCAGGCGCACCACGGTGCCGTGGGTGAGGCGCCGGGGACCGCGGTACTGCCCCACCACCCCCGGCCGGACGGGGCGACGGACGTAGGTGTGGAGGCCCGTCCAGGCCCGCACCCGCACCCGGCCGTAGGCCTCGTCGGCGGCGTGGAGCTCGGCGGTCGGGGCGGGCCAGGTAGCCGGGTCGTCGCAGACGAACTTCGCGCCGTGCCGCTTCGGACGGCCCCGCGGGTGCGCCGTCGTCCGGACGGGAGCGAACCAGAAGTGGCGGTTGCTGCGCAGCCGGATGAGCAAGGCCACCGGTGTGTCGGCGAGGGCGTGGGTGAACCCGCCGGCGTCGTAGCCGGCGTCGAAGAGCACCAGGGGGACCTCCCCGCGCTGGGCCGCTGGGCGCGTGGCAACCAGCGTCTTGAGCTGCTCGACCGCGAGGTCGGTGGGCTTCTCCTCCGGCCGGACGCGGCGGACGTCCACCGGCGCCGTCCAGCTGTCGCGGTCCCAGCTGAGCCGGGTCAGCCACTGGTACGCCCACCCGGGCACGACGGGGTCGCGGCCGTCCCGCCGGCGGGGGGAGTGGTACTGGTACCCCCGCTCCGGGCTGGTGGCGGCCCCGGCGCAGGGCGGCGTAGACGCTGCCCCACCCCCGCCGGTGGCCCGGCGCCAGACTCAGGTGCGGCAGCGACGGGACCGCCCCCGCCGTGAGCACGGCGTCGAGCACCTCCAGCAGCGCATCCCGCCGCCGGGTGCAGCACACGAACAGCCCCGCCCGAAACGCCCGCAGCGCCGTCACGTCGTCATCGGCCACCGCCGGATGATGCCGCCGCCCGCGCCTCCGCCTCGCCCCGGCCCTGCCGCAGCCACCACCGGGTTAAAAGGCCAGGGCTAGATCTGTTGCGTCCGACGTGGATAGCGTCATCAGGTGCCGGGCTGCTGGAGGTCTTCCGGCACCCGCAGCTCGGGGAGGTCGACGGCGATCGCCTCCGGGGTGGAGCGCACGATGATCGCTTCGGCGTCCTCCCCGCCCAAGTTCCCCTCGGCATGGATCGCCCAGGCCGGCACGAAGGCGAAGTCGCCGGCCTGCACCTCCAGCCGCTCCCGCAGGCCCTCCCCGAAGAACAGGGTGACGCGGCCGCGCAGGAGGTAGATCCCGGTCTCCCCCGCGCCGTGGTGGTGCACGGCGGAGACCTTACCGGCGGGCGCCACCGTCTTACCCATCCACAGGTGCTGCGCCCCCACGGTGCGCCCGGAGAGCGCCTCCGCCCGCGCCATCCCCGGCGTCTGGGCCGTGGCGCCGGAGAGGGTCTCCGGACGGATACGGTGCAGGGGGACGTACCCCGGAGCGGGCGTCGTCCCGGTACCCATGGTCCACCTCCTGGCTGCCGACTCCCCGCGCGGCCGGGCCAGCACCCGCCGCGCGCGTGGCCGCCATTACAGCCGCACGCACACGCCCGGTCAAGCCAGTGCGGTCGGACAGGGGCTAGCCCCAATGCCGGTGACTTAAGCCCATCCGGGTAGCCTTGCCGCCGACGGCGGAGGTCGTCGGGAGGGTGGCATGGGCTTGCGCGGGTGGTCGTGGGATGCGGCGGCGGGGCCGGCCGGGGCGGGCCACCGCCCCCTGCTGGAGGCGCTCGAGGTGGCGCTGCCGGACGCCGCCGTCGAGGAGGTGATCGAGCGCACCGGGACGCGGGAGCGGCGGCGCCGGGTGCTGCCGACGCACCTGGTGGTGACCCTGGTGGTGGCCATGGGCCTGTGGGCAGAGGGGTCGGTGCGCCACGCCCTGGCCGCCGTCGTCGACGGCTGGCGCGAAGCGCGGGAGCAGCGGGCCGCGGCCCTGGGGCCACCCCCGGCGGGGCCGGGCGGCCGGCCGCCGTGGCGCCTGCCGAGCACGGCGGCCATCGTGCGGGCCCGCCGGCGCGCCGGGGTGCGGCTGTTCCGGGAGCTGTTCGGGGCGGTGGCCGGGCCCCTCGCGACCCCGGCGACGCCCGGGGCCTTCCTGGGCGGACTGCGCCTGATGGCCATCGATGGCACCACCCTGGACGTGGCCGATACCCCCGAGAACGCCCGCGCCTTCGGGCGCCCCACCACCCATCGGGGGGCCGGGGCGTTCCCACAGCTGCGGGCGGTGGCCCTCATCGAGACGGGCACGCACGCCTTGTGTGATGTGGTGCTGCGGCCGTTCCGCGGCGGCGAGGCCCCGGCGGCGCGCCACCTGCTGCGCGCGGTCGGCCCGGGCATGCTGCTGCTGTGGGACCGGGGCTTCCACGGCTACGACATGCTCCAGCGCACCCGCGCGCGGGGGGCCCACTTCCTTGGCCGCACGAAGACCAACGTCGTGCTCCTGCCCACGGAGGGGTTGCCGGACGGCTCGTACCTGTCCGTCGTCTACCCCTCCCCGAAGGCGCGGCGTCGGCGCGCGGGGGGGATCGCCGTCCGCGTCGTCGAGTATGCCCTGGACACCCCCGCTTGCCCGGGCACCGAGCGCTACAGACTGCTCACCTCGCTGCTCGACCCGGCGGCCTTCCCCGCGCCCGCGCTCGCGGCCACCTACCACGAGCGCTGGGAGGTGGAGACCGCCCTGGCCGAGGTCAAGGTGCACCAGTGGGCCCACCCGCGGCCCCTGCGCAGCAAGCGCCCGCGGGAGGTCGTCCAGGAGGTCTACGGGCTGCTCCTGGCCCACCTGGCCATCCGCACCCTGATGTACCAGGCGGCCCTCCGCGACGGGGTGGACCCCGACCGGCTCAGCTTCACCGGGGCCCTGCGGGTGCTGCGCCGGGCCATCCCCCGCGCCCAGCGCGCGGCGCCCAAACGGCTCCCCCTTGTATATTGCGAGCGGACGGAGCGGCCCTGAAGGCCCCCGTCCCGTGGCAGGCAGGCGACGGGCTTCGTCGCCCCCCTTCGGCATGACCGACGTCAAAAGACGCCCGCGCCTGCCTCCCGCGCGTGCACGGTCGATGGCCGAACAGCTGCGCCGGCCGCGCCCCGCCGGGGCCGGGCGAGCGCCCATGGACAAGGTGACCGCACCCGGGAGGCCAGGCCGCTGCCCGGCCACGCA
>DATLLM010000439.1:0-5289 GCA_035537855.1 Chloroflexota bacterium
GTACATGTGCTGCCGGAAGTAGCCGTGGTAGGCGGTCCCCTCCTGCTTGCCGTGGGTCGGGTCGGGCGTGCCGTCCAGGTCGAGCAGCACCCGGGCCGGCGGCCCCCGGCGCTCCCGCTCGCGGAGGTAGACGGCGGCCAGGGCGACGACGCCGACGGCCACGCCGTGCGGGAGGGCCCGGAGCAGTGTGTCAACCAGCTTCGCTTCCGAGCGCCTCCCGGAGCAGCCGGTCGGCGGTGGCCTAGCCTGAAGTATTCACCGGTAGACGGAACATGACAGCGGGGCACCCCGCGCGGTATCGGTTGTGGTGCCAACCTCAACCCGGCCGTGGAGGTGCCCCGCCGTGTCCGAGTCTGCCACAGCGTCCGTGCGCTTCGCGCCGCCCGCCGTCCCCGCCCCGCTGCCGCTGGAGGCGGCGTTCGACGGGGGCCGCCTGACGTCCGACGGGGGCCTGCCGTGGCTGGGCGAGGCGGAGCACGCGCTGGGCGTGTGCGCCGGCCTGGCGGCGGCGGTCCCGGAGTGGCGGCGGGGCCCGGTGCGCCACCCGCTGGCGGCGCTCGTCCGCCAGCGGGTGTTCCAGATCGCCTGCGGGTACGAGGACCAGAACGACGCCACCCACCTGCGGCGCGACCCGCTGCTCAAGCTGGTGTGCGGCCGCCTCCCGGAGAGCGACCCGGACCTGGCCAGCCAACCGACCCTGTCCCGCCTGGAGAACGCGGTGCGGGCGACGTCCTGCTACCGCCTGGCCGTCGCCCTGGCCGCCGTCTACCTCCGGGAGCGGGAGCGCCGGGGGCCGCCGGCCCGGGTGCTGCTCGACCTGGACGGCACGGCCGACCCGACCCACGGCAAGCAGGAGGGGACCGCCTACCACGGCTACTTCCGGCAGCATATGTACCACCCCCTGCTCATCTTCGACGGCGACACGGACCAGCTCATCACCGCGGTGCTGCGCCCGGGCAACGCCCACGGCGCCCGGGGCGCCGTCGCTGTCCTCAAGCGCCTCGTGCGGGCGCTGCGGCAGCGGTGGCCCGGCGTCCGGATCGAGGTGCGGGCGGACAGCGGCTTCGCCGTGCCCGAGCTGTACGCCTGGTGCGAGGCGGCGGGCGTCGCCTACACCATCGGGCTCGTCCCCAACCCCCGCCTGGAGGCCGCCGCCGCCCCGCTGCTGGCCACCGCGCAGGCCCAGCAGGCCGCGACGGGGGGCAAGGTGCGCCTGGCCGGGGAGACCCGCTACCAGGCCGGGACCTGGCCCCACCCGCGGCGGGTGGTCTACAAGGCCGAGGCCCTCGCGCAGGGGCCCAACACCCGCTTCGTGGTCACCTCCCGGCCCGACCCGCCCCTGGCCCTGTACGACTTCTACGTCGACCGGGGCGAGCCCGAGCTGTGGATCAAGGACCTCAAGCGGGCCTGCTTCGCCGACCGCCTCTCCGACCACCGCTTCGTCGCCAACCAGTTCCGGCTCGTCCTCCACGCGGCGGCCTACTGGCTGCTCGACACCCTGCGCCGCTGGCTCCTGGCCGCCGGGGCCGAGCGCCTCCAGCTGGACACCCTCCGCCTGCGCCTGCTCAAGATCGGCGGGCGGGTGCGCGAGCTGCTCACCCGCGTGCGGTTGCACCTGGCCAGCAGCCACCCCGGCCAGCCGCTGTGGGCCCTCCTCGCCGCCCGCCCAGGCCGTCTATGAATACTTCAGGCTAGTGCATCATTCCTCAACCGAGGCTACGAAAGCGTGGCTCCCTATCATTCGAGCCGAAAGCCTTGTCGTCTCGCCGCTCCTGGTGCGGTTATGTGGTCCCGTTAAGGAATGCCGCACTAGTGGGTCATCACGGCTGACTTGATGGGTAGAGATGCTTGAGCTTGATGCGCGCGTCGGCGGTGGTGAAGCGCCAGTCGATGGCAGTCTGGGCCGCGTTGCGGTGGGTCTCCCAGGCCGCGACCTCGCGCTCCAGCGTGGCCCGGTCCGGCAGGCGTTGGTCGAGGCATTGGGTGCGGAGGGCGCTGAGCTCGATCTCCGCCATGTTCAGCCAGGAGCCGTGCTTGGGAGTGGGGTGGCTCTCCAGCTTGTCCGCCAGCCGCTTGGCCTCCGCCGGGGGGAAGGCCTCGTACAGGGAGGCCGGGCTGTGGATGTTGAGGTTGTCCAGCACCAGGACGATGCGCTCGGCGTCCGGATAGCGCACCTCCACCAGATCCTTGATGACCGCGGCGAAGTCCAGGCGGGTGCGCCGGTCGCTGACGGTGACGTGGCGCCAGCCGCGCAGCGGTTCGGTGACCAGGAAGAGATTGACGACGCCCCCGCGCACGTACTCGTAGTCTTCGCGCGCAGGGGCGCCCGGCGCGCCGGGCGTGGGGGGCGTGACCTCCCCCAGCAGCTGCCGACTCGTTTCGTCCAGGCACACCTGCGGCCGCCGGGGATCGTAGGGCCGGACGTAGACGTCCAGGACGTCTTCCATGTGCCAGGCGAAGTCGGCGTCGTGCTCGGGGGGGATGCACCACTGCTCCTTCAGCCACGGCTTGAGGTCGTTTGCTTTAAGGTGCGGCGCACGGTCTCGTACGAGATGGTGTCGATCACCTCCAGCGCCACCAGGCGGGCCGCGAGCAGCTTGAGCGTCCAGCGCCCCTGCCCTTCCGGCGGCGCGCCACAGGCCAGCGCAATCAGCCGGGCCTCCCGGGCACCGTCCAGCTTCCGCTCGTACACGCGGTCGGGCGCGGCGCGGGCCAGGGCCGCCTCCAGGCCCGCGGCGACGTACCGCCGCCGCACCCGCGCCACCGTGGACAGCCCGATCTCCAGGGCGCCGGCGATGGCCGCATCCGTCCAGCCCGGGCCGGCCTCGCTGCGGTCGGCTTTGAGGAGCACCCGCGCGTGGGTGAGCCGGCGGGCGGGCGCCGCGCCGCGGCCCACCAGGGTCCGCAGCCGCGCCCGCTCCTCCTCCGTCAAGACCACCTCATACTTGCTCGGCATGCCCGGCCTCCCCCGCGCGGTCGTCCGCGCGCCGACGGGCAGCCTACCCCGAGGCCGGTAGCTGTTCAAAGCAGCCGTGATGACCCACTAGCGGTAGGCCTTATTCTGGTCGAGGACGACCTGCACCTGGGTGGCGGCGGTGTTGAGGGCGTCCCGGGGAGGCTTCTGCCCGGAAATCGCGGCGGTGAACTCGGCGCCGAAGGCGTTGAGCACATCTACCGTCCCGGGGATTGTGGGCACCCACTTGGCGCCGCGCACCAGCTCGTCGACGAAGATCTTGCGCGCCGGGTCGTTGCCCAGGTATTCGGGGCTGCTCGCCACCGCCTTGAGCACGGGGATGCCGGCGCGCTCCCTGGCCCACAGCAACTGCTGCTCCTTCAGGGTGAAGAACTCGGAGAGGCGCCAGGCGGCGTCGGCCTGGCGGGCGGCCTTGGGGATGCTGAGGGCGAAGCCCCCGGCGTAGTTCATGGGGCGGCCGCCGGCGGGCAGGGGCAGCGCGCCCGTGCCGAACTTCACGTCGGGGACGTTCTCCTCGTAGATCGGCTTGGAGCTCGACACCTGGTACTGCATCGCCAGCCGGCCGGTGGTGAAGACGTCCCGGCCGGGGCCGGCCTCGAAGCCGGTGGCGAGGGGTTGCAGCACCTGGGCGCCGCCCACCCGGGTCACCTGCCGGACCATCCACTCCAGGGCGCGCAGGCCGGCGGCGTCGTTGAAGGCCGGCTTGTTCTCGTCCGCGGAGAGGAACTCCCCGCCGCTCTGCCAGAGGTAGAGGAAGAAGGCGTAGAGTCCGGGCGGGTTGCCCCACTGGGGGACGAAGCCGGCGCGGGCGATGCCGCCGGCAGCGTCGCGCTTGAGCAGCCGGTCGGCAGCGACTTCCACCGCATCCCAGGTGGCCGGCGGGCGCTCCGGGTCGAGTCCGGCGTCGGCGAAGGCGCCCTTGTTCCAGAAGAGGGCGCGCACGTCCGTGTTGAACGGCGCCCCCCAGATGCCGTCCTTGAAGGTGACGTCCTTGATCAGGTAGGGCCAGAAGTCGGCCGTCTTGAAGCCGGCGGAGCGGCGCACCTGCTCCTGGAGCGACCCGATCATGCCCAGGGCGCCGAAGGAGCGCACCAGGTAGCGGTCGACGTAGATCAGGTCGGGCGGGCTGCCGGCGGCGACGGCGGCGGTGAACTTGGCCCGGCTGTCCTCGGCGATCCCTACCCCCTGCGGCGTGACCTGCACGTCCAGCTGGCGGTCCGAGGCGTTGGCGGCGCCGATGAGGGAATCGAAAGTGGTCTTCAAGGCCCCGGTGGCGGGGACCCAGAACTCCACCCGCTCCTTCTGCGCCGGCAGGCGGGCCGGGGCGGCGCCCTCCTGGGCGCCGCAGGCGGCGAGGAAGAGGGCCGGCGCCCAGGCGGCGGCCCGGACGAGCGTGCGCCGGGTGGCCGGCGGGGCCTGGGGATCGCTGCGCTGCTCCAGCTCCATGGTCATCCTCCGTTAGCGCGGTAGTTGCGCCGGTAGCCAGTCCAGCAGGCGGCGCCGCAGCGCCGCTTCGATGGTGGCGGTGTCCCCCGCAGCTCCCTCTCGCGCGGCCAGATTGGCCGTCTCCCCCGGATCGTGCTCGACGTCGAACAGGGCCCGCTCGCCGGTGCCGGTGTAGTGGACGTACTTCCAGCGCCCGGCGCGCAGCATGTAGGCCGGGCCGCCGGGGTAGGTGAACTCGCTGAAGGCGAAGCCCTTTCCCGGGGGCGTCGCCTGCGCCGGCCGGCGCAGCAGCGGAGCCAGGCTGGCGCCCTGCGGCCGGCGGGCGCCGGCCGGGGAGAGGCCGCAGAGGTCGAGAGCGGTGGGGACGACGTCCCCGTGATCGACCGGGGCGGCGGCGGCCGTCCCCGGGGCGCCCGCCCAGGGGCAGCGGACGACCAGGGGGACGCGCACCGACCCCTCGAAGAAGACGAACTTCTGGTACAGCCCGTGGGCGCCGCCCATCTCGCCGTGGTCGCTGGTGTAGAGGACGAGCGTGCGCTCGCGCAGGCCGAGGTCGTCGAGCGCCGCCAGCACCTCACCGGCGGCGGCGTCCATCTGGGTGACGCAGGCGTAGTAGGCCGCGAGCCAGCGCCGGGCGGCGGCCGCCCGCTCCGGGTCGCCCGGCGGGGACGCTTCCCCCCTGCCGCGGGCCATCGAGGCCGTCTCGCGGCGCTTCTGGCAGCCCCACGAGACCTGGCCCCTGCCCCCGCCGGGCGACCCGGAGCGGGCGACCGCCGCCCGGCGCTGGCTCGCGGCCTACTACGCCTGCGTCACCCAGATGGACGCCGCCGCCGGGGAGGTGCTGGCGGCGGCGTCCATCTGGGTGACGC
>DATLLM010000440.1:0-4381 GCA_035537855.1 Chloroflexota bacterium
CCGCCGGCACCCCCGCCGCCGGCACCCCCGCCGCCGGCACCCCGGTGGCCGCGACGAGCGACCGGCCGGCCGGGCAGTGGCCGATCGACACCCGCTTCCTGAACTACTACGTCCGCTACGACGGGCTGCGCATCCTGGGCAACACCATCTCCCCGCCGACGTTCTACGCCGGGCGCTTCGCCCAGTACTTCGAGAAGGGGCGCATGGAGGACCACACCGGGGAGAACAACGACCCCAACTGGCAGTTCCAGTACGGTCTGCTGGTCGACGAGCTGCAGACCAGCCAGGCCCAGATCCCCATCGGGGGGGAGATCTCCACGATGGACTACGCCAAGGTGAACGCCCTGGCCCAGGAGGCGGCGCGGATCGCCCCCCCGGCCAACTTCACCAGCGGCACCCTGACCAACAGCGACGGCTCGGTCTTCGTCCCCTACTCCCAGGCCCTGCAGCGGGCCTCCGGCCACAACGTCTCGCCGATCTTCTGGAGCTACCTCAACCGGCAGGACATCTTCCCCGGTGGCTGGCTGCACGACATCGGCCTGCCGATGACCGAGGCCATCCCGGCGGTGGTCACCAAGGGCACCTCCGCCAACCGCCAGGTGCTGATCCAGGTCTTCCAGCGCACCATCCTGACCTACGATCCGATGAATCCCACCGACTTCCAGGTGGAGCGGGCCAACGTGGGCACCGACTACCGGCGCGCCTTCCCGGACCGCGTGCCGCAGTGAGCTACCTGACCCACCTGCAGTGCAGCTTCTGCGGCCGGGAGGCGGAAGCCGACCGGTTGCAGACCGTCTGCGCTTCCTGCGGCCGGGTGCTCTTCGCCCGGTACGACCTGGACGCGGTGCGCCGCGACCTGCCGCGGGAGGCGCTGCGGGAGCGAGAGCCGACCCTGTGGCGCTACCGCGAGCTGCTGCCGGTGCGCGCGCGGGCGAACGAGGTCACCCTGGGCGAGGGGATGACGCCGCTGCTGCCGGCGCCCCGCCTGGGCGCCGAGCTGGGCTGCTCCCGGCTGCTGATCAAGGAGGAAGGGGTCAACCCCACCGGCTCCTTCAAGGCCCGGGGACAGGCCGTCGCCGTTGCCCGGGCGAAGGAGCTGGGCGCGACCTCGCTCGCCGTGCCGTCGGCCGGGAACGCCGGGGGGGCGATGGCCGCCTACGCCGCCCGGGCCGGCCTGCCGGCCTACGTCTTCATGCCCCAGGACGCGCCCGAGGGGAACAAGCTGGAGTGCGTCCTCTACGGCGCCCGGCTGTACCTCGTCGACGGCCTCATCAACGACTGCGGTCGGATCGTCCGCGAGGGGGTCGCCGGCCGCGGCTGGTTCGACGTCTCGACCCTGCGGGAGCCCTACCGCCAGGAGGGCAAGAAGACGATGGGGTACGAGCTGGCCGAGCAGCTGGGATGGGAGCTGCCGGACGCCATCATCTACCCCACCGGCGGCGGCACCGGGATCGTCGGCATGTGGAAGGCGTTCGAGGAGATGGAAGCGCTCGGCTGGCTCGCCGCCGGCCGGCGGCCCAGGATGATCGCCGTGCAGGCGGAGGGCTGCGCCCCCATCGTGCGCGCCTACGACCGCGGCGAGCGCCACGCCGAGCTCTGGGCGGACGCCCAGACCGTGGCCAGCGGGATGCGCGTCCCGGTGGCCATCGGGGACTACCTGATGCTGGACGCCATCCGGGAGAGCGGAGGCACGGCCCTGACCGTGAGCGACGCGGCCCTGCTGGCGGATATGGCCACGGTCGCCCGCACCGAAGGGATCTCGGCGGCGCCCGAAGGGGCGGCCACGGTCGCCGCCCTGCGCCTGCTGCTCGACCGGGGGTTCCTCGGCCGGGACGAGCGCATCGTGCTCTTCAACACCGGCGCCGCCTGGAAGTACGCCGAGACGCTGCCCCCCGCCGACGTCCCCCTCCTCGATCCCCGGGATGCGCGGGTGCAGGAGCGCATCGCTTGAGCGCCGGCCCGGGGGCGGCGCTCCTGGTGGGGCAGTCCGGCGGGCCGACGCCGGTGATCAACGCCAGCCTGGCCGGGCTGCTCGAAGAGAGCGCCCGGCTGGGCGCTTTCCCCCGCCTGCTCGGCCTGCGGCACGGCATCGAGGGGGCCCTGGCCGGGGACGTCGTGCCGCTCGACGGCCTCGGCCCGGCGGACCTGGACGCCCTGGCCGGCACGCCGGCGGCGGCCCTGGGGAGCTGCCGCCACAAGCTCGACGGCGCCGGCACGGAGCGGGTGCTGGAGACTCTGGCCGCCAACGGCGTGCGCTGGTTCTGCTACATCGGCGGCAACGACTCGATGGACACCACCGACCGCATCGGGCGGGCGGCCGCGGCCGCCGGGTACGACCTCGCCGTCTGGGGCGTGCCCAAGACGATCGACAACGATCTGGTGGAGACGGACCACTGCCCCGGGTACGGCAGCGCCGCCCGCTACTGGGCCGTCTCCACCCAGGAGGCGACGCTCGATCTGGCGGCGATGCGCCGCTACGACCGGGTGCTGATCCTGGAGACGATGGGGCGCAACGCCGGCTGGCTCACGGCGGCCTGCGCCCTCTACCGGCGCGACGAGCGCGACGGGCCGCACGTCCTGCTGCTGCCGGAGCGCCCGTTCGCCGAGGACGACTTCCTCGCCCGCGTCGAAGGCGCGCTCGAGCGGGTCGGCTACTGCGTGGTCGCCACCGCGGAGACGATCCGCGACGCCGGCGGCGAGTTCGTCGCCCGCAGCCGGGGCGGGTTCGACCACTTCGGCCACCCGATCCTGACCGCCACCGGCGAGGCCCTGGCCCAGCTGGTCACCGCCCGGCTGGGGGTCAAGGCGCGGGTGAGCAAGCCGGGCACGTTCCAGCGCACCAGCGCCGCCCTGGTCTCCCCCGTCGACGCCGCCGAAGCGCGCGAAGCCGGCCGCCGCGCGGCGCGCCGGCTGGCCGCCGGGGAGCGCGGGGGCATGGTCGCCCTCGCCCGACCGGATATGGGACCCTACCGCTGCGAATATGGGGTCGTGGCCCTCGAGCGGGTCGCCAACCGGGAGCGCCGGCTGCCCGATGCGTACCTGGCGGAGGGGGAGCCTGGGGTTTCATCAGCATTTCTGGAGTACGCCGCACCCCTGCTGGGACCGCCGCCGGGGGCGCGATTCCGGCTCAGATAAGTGATAATGCGCCGACGCCGGTTGATGGCGCGGAGCGTACTTCCCCATAATCTCGGGAGAGAGGGCTCTCTGGAGTAATGAACCGTGGCTAGCCGAGGCCGGATCGGTCCCCCGCGAGTGCACGTGCCGACGCCGAACGATGCGTGGCAGTTCCTGCGGAACAGCCGGGTGTGGAAGTCCATCTTCCGCTACAGCTACCCGACCGATCGCCGCAACCGCATCATGACGGTGGCGAAGAACGTCTTCCTGCACCTCCACCCCAACTTCGTTCCTCGTGGCGCCATCCGGGTGACCTACACCTGGTGCCTGGGCGGACTCTCGTTCATGCTCTTCCTGATCCTGACCGTGACCGGCGTCCTGCTGATGTTCTACTACGTCCCCTCGGTGACGCAGGCCTACGAGAACATCAAGGACCTGGAGACGGTGGTCACCTTCGGCATGCTGATGCGCAACCTGCACCGCTGGGGCGCGCACGGCATGGTCATCACCGTCTTCCTGCACATGTGCCGCGTCTTCTACACCGGGTCGTACAAGCCGCCCCGGGAGTTCAACTGGGTGGTGGGCGTCATCCTGTTCGTCCTCACCCTGCTGCTCTCCTTCACCGGCTACCTGCTGCCCTGGGATCAGCTGGCCTTCTGGGCCATCACGGTGGGCACCAACCTGGGCGGGGCCGCGCCGCTGCTCGGCACCCAGGTCAACCTGCTGCTCCTCGGCGGGTACGAGATCGGCCAGAACACGCTGATCCGCTGGTACACCCTGCACGTGATCGCGCTGCCTCTGGTGCTCTCCCTCTTCCTGGCCGTCCACTTCTGGCGCGTCCGCCAGGACGGCGGCATCTCGCAGCCCCTCTGAGCGGATGACGGCTCGTTCGGTAGAGGGTGACCGGGTCTACGCGCCGGTGTCCCCGAGGGTGGTCGTGAGTCTGAGAAAGGAGCCCTGAGGAGATGGCCTCGGACGGTCAGAAGCCGGCACTGATCTCTGTCCGGCAGACGACGGAGGACTCCCGCTGGCTGGGCAAGGTCGATCCGAAGACGCAGCGGGCGATCGCCGTCGGCGATCAGGTGGTGCTGTGTCCGAAGTGCTACACGCCCCAGCTCCTTTCTAGCTGGCGGGAGAACGACAACAAGTGCGCCCTCGACGGCACGCCGGCGAACGTCCTGGAGCGCGTCGCCCGGCGCGACGCGGCCGCCCCCGCCGGTAACGGCGCCGCGGCCGCGCCGCCGCCAGCGCCGCGGCCCCCTCGACC
>DATLLM010000441.1:0-6034 GCA_035537855.1 Chloroflexota bacterium
TCTTCGAGCTGCGCGAGGGCAGGATTCGACGCCTCACCAGCTACGTGGTCCCGCTGACCGAGCGGCGCCCCGGCGCCGCGGCAGCGCCCGCGGTGCCCGACCCGGAGCGCCGGGCGTCTGACCTGCCGGGCGCCGGGGCCGCCGGACGTGTCGCCCCGTCCGACCTGCGCTAGCCTCGGAGCGCGCCGTTCGCGGTCGCGGCCCCTCCCGGCCAGGGAAGGAGGGGAAGGAGGGTTGGTCCGCCCGGAGAGCGCGGGCGGGCCGAAGCGTGCGGGCGGCCGCTGAACCGGTAGCCCCGGTCAGGGGGCAGCCGGCGGGGCGGCCGCGTCCGGGAGCAGCAGCAGCTGCCAGGCGTCGGCCAGGAAGCGCTCCAGGGTGTCCCCGCTCCACCGCCGCTGGCCGGCCAGCAGCCGGTAGAACGCCGGGGAGTTCATCGCCCAGAGGAGGTCCGTCGCGAGGTCCGGCGCGAGCCCCGCCCGCAGGTGCCCCGCCGCGGCGAGGTGGTCGACGAACAGGCGCATGCTGCCCACGTGCCGCGCGTACAGCTCCTCCAGGAGCGCGGCGAGCGCGGCGTCGGCGGGCGCCGCCGCCTCCGCCACCGCCCAGATCGGGGAGAGGCGCTCTTGCAGCTCGCGCACGAGGCGGGCGAAGCGGCGCACCTTGCGGCGGGGGTCCGGCTCGGCCTGGATCTCCCGGACGCCCGCCCGCTCCAGGGGCGGGACCGGCCGGTCCTCCCCGGACAGCGCCCGCTCGACCAGCTCCCGGACCAGGGCCGCCTTGGGGCCGACGGCCAGGTAGATCGTCTCCACCGAGACCCCGGCCGCCGCCGCCACGGCCGCCATGGTGGTCGCGGCGTAGCCGCGGGCCAGGAACAGCTCCCGCGCCGCGGCCAGGATCCGCTGGCGCGTGGCGCCGGCCGCTGCCCGACGGCGCGGCGCGTCGTACCGCCGCGTGGGCCGCTCCGGCGCTCCCGGGGGCTTGACCGCTCTCCGCATCGGTGGTAGTCTCCGGCGTATTGGCTTGGATGTCATTCTAGCGAATACACGGGAGGGCGTGAGATGCGACTCGGGCACGTCGGGCTGACCGCTCCGGATCCGGCCGGGCTGGCCGACTTCTACACCGGCTTCCTCGGCCTGACGCGGGTGGCGGAGGTCGTCACCGAGCAGACCGGCCGCCTGATCCTGCTGTCCACGCGGCCGGGGGCCGCTCCGGACCTCCAGCTCCTGTCCAACCCCGACGCGCGCCACGTGGCCTTCCAGGTCGACACCCTGGCGGAGTTGCGGGCGCGCTACGCCGCCGCCGTCCGGCGCGGGGTGCGCGTGCTGTTCAGCTTCGACCACGGGGCGACGCTCAGCTTCTACGTCCTCGACCCCGCGGGCAACGCCTGCGAGCTCTACTGGGAGACCGGGCGCCGCGGGGCGGCGACGAACCGCCCCGTTGACCTCACCCAGCCCGAGTCGACCCTCCTCGCGCAGCTCGGAGCGACCGCGCCGCCCCCGCCTGCCGGGCCGGCGCGGTAGCGCGATCGAGTCCGCCCGCCACCGCGCGGCCGCTCAGAGCCCGCGCTGGACGACGACCTCGCCGCCGGTGACGGTGGGCGGCCGGGGGAGGAGGGCGCCCAGGTATTCGGCCTCCCAGGCGGCGACCAGCCGGTCGGCCGCCACCAGGTCGGCCTCGGTCAGCTTCTTCGAGACCGAGGCCAGCACGCCGGCGCCGTCGTCCAGGGCCGCGTAGGAGACGAAGCCGGGGGCCCGGCTGAGCCGGACCGCCAGAGCCTGGCCGGCGCGCTGGAGGCGCTCGGGCGGACCGGCGACGCGGTCGTAGCGGCGGATCACGGCGTGCATCGGTGGTTCTCCCGGGGCCGCTGGCCCGCGCGCCGGCCGGCCCCCGTCCCGGCCCGCGGCGCGCCTCTCCACCGTAGCGGTCGCCGGGCCGTCCGTCGTCTGGGGAACGGGATATCTTCGCGGGGGCGGCTCCCCGGCGCGGCGTATGTGAATGCCTATAGGCGTAGGGCGTCGATGGCACCTCGGCGGTGACGGGGGGCCCCTTCCGATAGTCTTCCGGGCGCCCCACGAAGAGCGCCGCGCACGGTTGGGGACGACGTCCCCGGCCCCCTCCTTCGAGAGGCGTTCTGAGGCACGTCGCCGCCAACCGACATGCGCTCCTGGGCGGCCCCCTGCGGGCCGGCGCGGCGGGGGGCCGACCGTGCGGGAAGTGTGCGGCTTCTGTCGCTGGTGGCGGCGCCACAGCCGGGGCAGACTGGCCGGCAATGCCCACACCGCGTGCCGGGCGCCGCCGCAAGGCGCCGGCGGCACCGGAGTCAGTCGGTCCGCGCCGCGAGAGGAGCCTCCCCATGCGCGCACCATTCAGGCCCCGCCCCGCCCGGCGCGCGCGCCACCGTCTGGCGCAGCGGGCCCTCGCCGCGATCCTGCTCCTGGGCCTCGTCCTGGCCCCTGGCGCGCTGCCGGCGGCCCCCCCGGCGAGCGCCCAGGCGACGACGCCGACGCCGGGGCCGACGCCCGTCCCCGGGAGCGGCCCCCCGGCCGCCGACCCGGCCGGGCCGCCTTCCGCCTACACCCTCTCCCGCGCCGACCAGCTCTTTGTCACCCGGACTCAACAGTGGCCGGAAGCGCAGGGGCCGGGCCTCTTCGGCTCAACGTACACCTTCAGCTCGGACGTGACCAGGGTGAGCAGCTTCACCCCCTTCGCGGACACCGGCCTGCCGGCGGGCGACCCGTCCTGGCCCGTGTTCCCCGTGCGGGGGCGCTTCACCGACGGCCTCCACGAGCAGGCCCTCCTGCTCGGCCAGGCCAACGACTGCCTCGGCCCCGGGGCCTGCACCTACACCCTCCTCCTGGGCCAGGCGGCCGCCGGGGCCGCCGGCGTGCCCGTCGTGCCCACCTGGATCCGGCGGGTGCAGGGCACCGGCGACGGGAGCCCGGTGGCCGTGGCCGCCGGCGACCTGGACGGCCGGGTCAGCGTGCAAGGCTATCCCAACGACGAGGTCGCCGTCGCCTCCCGCAACCCCGACGGCACCCTGCGCGTGGACGTGCTCGACTACAACGTCGTCACCGGGGACGCGGTGGTCACCGCCCCCACGGTGGCGCTGCCCGCCATCGGCACGTCCTACGGCAACCCCGGCTCCCTCGGCGTGGGGATCGGGGACTTCGACTCGGACGGCCAGAACGAGATCGCCGTCCTGTGGCAGGGCGGCGGCTGTACGGCCGCGGCGCCCGCCTGCCTCTCCGTCCCCCACCTCTCGATGCTGCGCTACACCAACACCGGCCAGACCCGTTCGCTCGCCGTGCTGTCGGCGGACGTCCCCCTCCCGGCGGCCGTGGTGGCCGGCTCCCCTGCCCCGGACATGGGCTTCCAGACGGCCGTGGACGACTTCGACGGCCAGGGGGTCGACCAGCTCGCCGTGTCCTACGTCGTCCAGGGCGCCACCCTGGCCGTGCTGGGCTTCGCCCGGGGCGACGAGACGTTCACCGTGAACCGCTTCGGCGCCGTCACCGACGACTTCACCGGCAAGGCGTACTGCCCGGACGCGGGGTGCAGCGGCGGGGCCGCCCGCCTGCTGCCCCAGCTGACCTCCGGCCTCCTCTGGTACGACCTGGCCAGCGGGTACGGCCTGAACCGGCGCCAGCTGGCCACGGCGGCGCTCCAGACCTGGACGTCGGGGTCCGGCGGCAACCTGGTGCTGCAAGTCTACGACGTCCGCTTCGACGCCTCGGCCTGCGACCAGGGTCAGACCCCTTGCCCCCTCACGGTGATCAACTTGCTCCCTCCGGGGAATCTGCTGGCCACGTTCGAGGACCCCGCCGGGTCGACCGTCGTCCCCACCGTCTCCCTGGCCGCCGGCAGCTTCCAGGGCCTGATCCTGGATGCCACCGATCCGGCCCAGGTCCCGTGGGCCATCGCCGTCGGCGTCTCCGGGCTGATCGGCAGCGCCAGCCAGGCCAGCGCGTCGATCACCTACTACCGCGTCCAGTACGGGTTTGCCCCCGGCCTGTTCTCTGCCACCCAGCTGTTCCAGTCCGACCAGGAGCCGGCCGCCACCGCCCCCCGCGTGCTGGCCTACGACCCGTCGGGGGCCTCCCTCGTCCTCGGGGCCCCCATCGTCTACACCATGAGCGGGAGTCACGTCCCCACCTCCATCCTCCAGGACCCGCCCAAGCACATGGACTGGTTCTACGACCCCCAGCAGAAGCACGGCAGCTGGCTCAACGTCGACCGCAGCACCAGCCTCAACCTGACCGTCACGGACAGCCAGACCTCCGCGTACTCGACGCAGGGCGACACGACGACCGCCTGGACGATCGGGTCCTCGGTCACCGCGAACGTCACCGCCGAGGACGACGCGGGCCTCGGCGAGGCCCTCGATGCCGGCGCCGGCCTCAGCGTCAGCGCCTCCGTCGGGGGCAGCTACGACAAGAATCACGACTGGTACACCTCGAGCGGCTCGTCCTACTCGCTCACCACGACGAACAGCACGAACGACGCCGACCTCCTGGCCGGGACGATGCGCACCTGGCAGGTCTACCGCTACCCCATCATCAACTACGCGCTCAAGGACAAGAACAACCAGCCGATCCTGGGGCCCGGCGGGCAGCCCCAGTACGGCTTCTACGAGATCACCCTGCCGGGGAACACCGTCGAGTTCGGGCCGACCGACTCGACCTTCTACACCGACTGGTACCAGCCCCTGCACCAGAACGGCAACGCCCTCTCCTACCCCCCGCTCGATCCCACCACCAACACCGTCACGCTCGACACGAGCACCTTCGGCCCGCCGGTGGCGCTGGTGCCGAGCGGGGGCTACCCCTCGGGCGTCCCGACGCCGACGCCGCTGGCCCAGCCCCTCTTGAACACGCCGTACTCGATCGGCGTCTCCAGCGAGGCCGTCCAGCTGTCCTTCGGGTCGTCCACAGGCGCCGGCGACACCTCCAAGGCCACCGGCACCCTCACCGAGAGCGCCGACGTGGACGGGGGGGCCTGGGGGGACTTCAAGACCGGCATCGTCAACTCGTCCGTCTGCGTCGACGTCGACGTCAAGGTCGACAACTCCAACAGCTGGGGCTCGCTCAACACCTCAAGCAACAGCACCACCTCAACCAGCACGTTCACCATCAGCCAGGACTCCGCCGCCGAGTCCAACTGGGCCTACGGCGCGGCCACCGCCTACTACATCGACACCGTCGGGACCTACCGCGCCGCCCACGGCGTGAACGTCCTGGCCAGCAAGGTCGCCGGGCAGAACTGGACGGACTACTACGGCGGGAAGCCCGACCCGGCGCTCAACCTCCCGAACCGGATGGTGCTGGCCCCGAATCCGAACGACCCCAAGGTGAACAGCATCCCCAACTGGAACAACGCGGACAGCCGGCAGCTGATTCGGGGCGCCTGGGCCCTCCGGCCGGACGCCGCCAACGGCGGGAAGGCCGGCTCGCTCTCCGCCGGCGCAAGCGCCCCGAGCCCGGTGGACGGGGACACGCTGCAGCTCCAGGTCCGGATCCACAACTACAGCCTGGACACCCCGGCGAACAACGTCCCGGTGGAGTTCTGGGCCATCCCCCGCAACTTCGACGACAAGGTGAACGCCGGCCAGGCACAGAAGCTGGGCACCGTCGTCCTGGGCACCATCCCCGCCCTGGGGTGGGCGCCGGCGAGCTTCCTGTGGAGCACCGCCGGCGCGGCCCCCCAGGGGGCGCAGCTCTACCGGATCTTCGTCGTCGTCGCCCGCAACGACGCCACGAACCCGAACGACCCCTGGAACAACGTCGTCCATGCCCTGAACGACCGCTACGACGACCCGGCCACGATCGACGGCACCCCCTCCAGCGACCGCCTGATCGACCCCTTCACCGGGAAGTTCGAGACGCTCGAAGCCGGGCAGAACAAGCAGGGCTACTTCGAAGTGACCATCAACCCCAAGCCGGCCACCCCCCGGCCTCTGGCCGCCACGGCCGGCGCCCCAACCGCCCCGGAGGAGCAGCTCCTGTTCGGCAGCGGCGGCGTCAGCGTCTCCCCGCCC
>DATLLM010000442.1:0-6910 GCA_035537855.1 Chloroflexota bacterium
CCACCTCGGCGCGCCCCGTCCGGCGCAGATTCGGCACGTTCGTCCCCATGGCGTACGTGCCGATGCCGACGATCCCCACGCGCAGCGGGCGACTGTGGTCCGTGGCGGCGCTGCTCATCGCTCCCTCGCTCCCTCGCTCCCTCGCTCCCCCGGGTCAGGCCGCCGCCAGGAGGGCGTAGACGCCGGTCGCGGCCTCGCCGCGCGTCACCTCCGCCTGCTCCTCGGCCAGGGCCACGGCCCGCGCCCGCTCGCCGGCGTCCCCCCTCCCGGCGACGTACTCGCCGCCGGCCCGCACGCGCCGGCCGCCGGCGGCGAGTACGTCGCCGGGAACGGGTCGGCCAGCAGCATGCTCCTCCCGCCTCCCGGTCTCACAGGTCGCCCAGGTCCAGCCGGCCGTAGCGGATGACGGTGCGGTGGCGGTCGGGCGAGTCGGAGCTGTCCCAGACGCAGTGGAAGCGCCCGGGGGCGTACTCGATCAGGGTGGGGTACGAGTTCTTGACCCCGGGGGCGTAGAAAGCGCGCGGCGCGCCCCAGGCGCCGCCGGGCCGCTTGACCGTGTAGTGCAGGGCGCGGCGCTCCCCGCGCGGGCCGGCGCTGTAGACGTAGACGTGGCGGCCGCGGGCGTCGCGGCCGAAGAAGGCCTTGGAGACGGCGTTGTGCAGGGCCGGCTCGGGCCGGGCCAGGGACCAGGTGCGACCGCCGTCGGTGCTGACCGTGGAGTAGGCGACCGGGGGCTCGAGCGCGGTGTAGGTGTGGTAGTCGGCCGTGCGCATGACCATCTTCAGCTCGCCGGGGGCGTCGCCGCCGGCGATGCTGCCCTCGTGGAGGAAGACGGTCGGCGTGCCCGGCTCCCCGCCGAGCCCGGCCTGGGGGACGTAGCCGGCGAGGCGCCACTCGAGCAGGTTGGCGCTCTCCAGCACGGCGTGGTCGCGGTGGCCGCGGACGTCGTGGCGCAGCGAGTTGCGGTGCGCGGGGAGGAGGTAGCGGGGGTGGCCCGCGGCGTCCGGCACCGTCGCGATCCCGGCGACGACGATCAGCGACGACTGCCAGTGCACGGCCAGCTCCACCGGCTGCCAGGAGCGCCCGCCGTCCACGGAGTAGGCGGCGCAGAGTGCGCTGTTCTCGCTGTCGCGCTGGAGCAGCGGGCAGCGCATGGCGAAGCACCACAGGATGGGCTGGCCGGGAGGCTTGAAGAGGATGGGGTTGGCGTAGGCGAAGCGCAGCGGGCCGAGCGGGAGCGTGTGGTCGAAGACCGCCACCGGCTCGCTCCAGGCGTCGCCGCCGTCGGTGCTGACGCAGCACCAGATGTCGCCCATGTCCACCTTGCCGGCGAGGTGCCCGCCGTAGACGACGGCGAGGTGCGCCTCGCGGCCGCCGGCCGCGGGGGCCCACTCGGCGACGTAGGGTTGCCAGACGCGGTCGTAGGCGCGCCCGGCGTGCTGATCGAGGCGCCGCACGGTGCGGACGTGCGTCGCGTCTCCGGCCGGGCCGCGCCCGGGCGGCGGCGTTCCGTCGAGCACGGCGCCGTCAGGCATGGCGCCGCGCATCCCGCCGGGCGCTGGGGCCGGTGCCCCGGTCGCTACGCCCGGACGGGCGCGTCGCCGAACTCGCGGTCCTCCCGAACGGCGCCCCGATCCCGATCCGGCTCCCCGTCATCCCGTCCCTCCTCCGCGCCGGCATCATAATGCAGAACGCTCCCCGCCCCGGCCGGCCCGGCCACCACGCCCCACGACCCGTCCCGCGAGCCGATAGCGTCCTCCCGACGGCTGCGCGCGTCGCCGGCAAGGCTACCGGCGCCGGCTCAGGTCCGGCACCGGTGACGTACGGCCTGGAGCTGCGAACGGCGGGCGCGACCCGGGGGCCGGGAGGACGGCCGTTTGACGGGCACGATCCCGGTTGCTACGCTGGCCGCGGCGGGGCAGCAGACGTCTGATGTTTGTGCGACACCGCTCCGCTCGGCGCCGTCCGCGCGGCTGACGTGGTGCTCTCGCACCCGGCTGGGCCACGCTCGGACGGCTGCGGCGCATTCCCGGTGCGGTGTGGGGAGGCGGACGGAGGAGAGGGAGGCCATGGCGAATCTGCGGGCCGGTGTCGTCGGCGGCGGTGTGGGCGCGTCGCACGCCTTCGCCTACGCCCGGCATCCGGCGACCGACCTGGTGGCCGTCTGCGACGTCAACCCGGCGGCCTTCCCGCGCTTCTACGCGCGCGCCGGTCTCGCGCCCGGCTCGCTGCGCGAGTACACCGACTACCGGCAGATGCTGGAGGCGGAGCGGCTCGATCTGGTGAGCGTGGCCACGCCGGATGACTACCACGTCGGCCCGGTGGTCGCCGCGGCCGAGCTGGGCGCGAAGGGGGTCCTGTGCGAGAAGCCGGTCGCGACGTCGCTCGCCGACGCCGACCGCATCGTGGCCGTGTCCGAGCGCATCCCGGTGCTGGTCGACCACACGCGCAACTCGGAGCCGTACTACGTTGAGGCCCGCCGGCGGGTCCGCGACGGGGCGCTCGGCCGGCTCAGCCGCATCTACGCCTACAGCGGGGGCAAGCGCGCCATGCTGTTCCGCAACACGACGCACCAGCTCGGCGGGGTCTGCTTCTTCGCCGAGTCCGACCCGGTCTGGGTCATCGCCGCTTTCGATCAGGGCTTCGAGGACTACGGCACGGTCTACAAGGGGCACGGCGGCAAGGACCCGGCGCTCGATCCCGGCGCGACGCTGATCGTCGAGTTCGCCAACGGGGTGCGGGCGCTCGTCTCCGCCTCCAAGGGCACGCCGCCGGGCCCGCGGCTGGACCTGATGGGGACACGCGGGCGCATCGTCGTGGGCGAGCGGGCGACGGAGGCCTGGCAGTCCGCCGAGGACGAGGGGGAGCTGCAGCCGTTGCCGGTGACCTGGGCGCAGGGGCACGCCGGCGCCGATCTGGGGGAGCGCCTCATCCCCGGCGTCGATCACCTGATCCGCATGGTGCGCGAGGGCGAGCCGTCCAATTCGTCGCCGCGGGCCGCCCGCAACGTCCTGGAGATCATCCTGGGCGCCTGCCGGTCGCAGGCGCAGGGCATGGTGCCGGTCAAGCTGCCGCTCCCTCGATCCTGAGCGCCACGGGCGTCGTGGTGCCGGGTGGGACGAGCGGCAGCGATGGCCGCCTGCCGGGACCCGGCAGGCGGCGTCGTCAGCCCCGGGAAAGGACCGTCGAGGATGCGAGCGAGCGCTGGTGCCTTGGAGCGTGCGGAAACCGCCGGCGACCCGGTTCGGCACCGGCTCCGGCGGCGCGGGGTGCTCGGCCGGATCGCCGGCGTGAGCGCCCTGCCGGTCGTGGGGCTGGCCGGCTGCGAGAGGGGCTCGGAGGCCCCGCCGGCCGCGAGTCGGCCGAGCGTCGAGGTCACCCTGTGGTCCAATCTGGCGCCGACGCACACCGAGACGCCACCGCGGCGGGCGGCGGTCGAGGCCTTCAACCAGGCCCAGGACCGCGTGCGGGTGATCCAGGAGGACGACGCCGCGATGAGCACGGCCGTCTCGACCCAGAAGGCGCTGACGGCCGCCGCCGGCGGGGTGCCGCCCGACGTGATGTGGAACAGCTACTCCCAGGTGGCGACCCTCTTCACGGCGGCGGCCACGACCGACCTCAATCCGCTGCTGAAGGGCGACAGGCTCTGGCCGGCGCAGCAGAAGGACGTCATCCCCCGCATGCTGGAGACGGTGCAGTGGCGGGGCCGCCTCACCGGGCTCCCCATCTACACCAACGGGACGCTGCTGGCCTACCCCTCCGACCTCTTCGACGGCGCCGGCGCGGCGAAGATCAGGCCCGGCTGGACGTGGAACGACTTCCTGGAGGTGGCCCGCCCGGTGACCAACCCGCCGGACCGCTACGCGGTGCTCATCGCCCGCGGCAGCGGCACGAGCAACCCGATCACGCCCTACAACTCCTTCAACAGCTGGTTCGGGACGACCGACGGGCGCGTCTTCTCGCCCGACGGCGAGAAGGTCACGCTGAGCAACGACAACGCCCGGGCGACCATGCAGTTCCTGCTCGACCTGGCCAATCGGGGCCTGGCCCCGGCCGTCCCGCCGGAGGGGTACTCGTTCATCAACGGCAAGGTCGTGTTCGCCGACGCCAGCCCCGGCTCGCCCGCGAGCTTCCGCAACCAGGGGGTCACGCGCTTCGGCGTCGTCGGCTACCCCGTGCGCTCGGTGCGCTCCACCACCTGCGGCGGCCACACCTTCACCGTCTTCCGGGGCGCGCCCAGGGTCAAGCAGGAGGCCGCCACCCTGATGGCGCGTTGGGTGAATCAGGCCAGCGTGCAGGCGGACATGGCCGTCGCCAATCCGGCGCTGCTCCCGGTGAGCCTCTCCGCCCGCCAGCTGAAGCCGATGACGGAGCTGGTGGCTCGCGATCCCATCCTGAAGCACTTCCTCGACGAGCTCCCCTACCTGCACCGGCCCAACAGCATGCCCTCCGGCACCCAGATCTACGAGCGCCTCGGCGTCGCCGTGGCCGACATCCTGGACGGCAAGATCGGGGTCAACGACGGCCTCAGCCGGGCCCAGCAGGAGATGCAGGTGCTGCTCGACGCCGACCTGAAGCTGGCCATCTAGGGCCTCCCCCGGGGAGGCCCCTCGTCCCCACGACGGGCGCCGCCGGAGACGGCGGGAACGAAGGACTCCCCGACCGCTGCCTCCGCTGTCTCGCCCCCGCCCGGCCGGCACCGGCCGGCCCAGCACCATCCGGAAGGAGACGGCCATGCGCCTGGCGCTCATCGGCATCGACCACGGGCACGCCCGCGCCTACCAGGAGACCCTCCTCTCGCTCGGCGACCGGGTGGAGATCGTGGGGCTGTGGGGGCCGCGGCGGGAGGGGCTCGTCCGGGCGACCCATCCGCGACTCGCCGGCGTCCCGGTCTACGACACGCTCGACCAGCTGATCGACGGGGCGCGGCCCCAGGCGGTCATGTCCTTCCTGCACAACGACGAGTCCGGACCGGTGCTCCAGACCCTGGCCCGGGCCGGCATCCACATCTGGGCCGAGAAGCCGGTGGCGCGGCGCGCCGCCGAGCTGGGGCCCACGCGCGAGGCGCTGAACGCGCGCGGCCTCGTCTTCGCCACCGGCTACACGCACCGCTTCGCACCGGTGCACCGCCAGCTCAAGCAGTGGATCGACGAGGGGGTCCTCGGTCCGTTGACCGGCGCCACGGCGCTGAAGGCCACCAGCTCGGTCGCGGCGCGGGGCCCGACGAGCTACCTGTTCGACGACGAGATCAGCGGCGGCGGCATCCTGCACTGGCTGGGGTGCCACTGGATCGACCTGTTCCTCCATTTCTTCGCCCAGCCGGTGGTCGCCGTCACCGCGCTCACGGGGAATCTCAGCGGGGAGCCGATCGACGTGGAGGACGTCGCCGCCGTGTCCTTGCGCTTCGCCGGGGGCGCGCTCGTCTCGATCCACGCCGGCTACCTCACGCCGCGGGGCGAAGCGGCCGGCGACTCGGCGCTGCGCCTCTACGGCAGGCTGGGCTGGGCCGCCTGGATCGTCGGGAGCAACACGGTCGAGGCCTTCAGCACCCACGCCAGCTGGGCGGCCGGGCCCACCCGCCGGCTCACCTGCGACGCGCCGCCGGCGCCCGGCTACTCGGGCGTCGTCGGCCGCCGCTCGATCGAGAACTTCCTGGCGGCGGCGGCCGGCGCCGAAGCGCCGATGTTCCGCATCGAAGAGGCGATGAACGTGCTGGCGGTCGTCGAGGCGGCCTACGAGTCGGCGCGTTCGGGACGGGTGGTCGAGCCGGACTGGCGGACGAATCCGAGCCGTTGAGCGACGGCCTCAGATCGGTGGCTCGCCGGCGGTGAGGATGTCCAGCAGGACCGGCTGCGTGATGTTGCCACCGCTGAGGACGATGGCGACGGTCTTCCCGGCGAGCGCGTGGCGCAGCCGGAGCGCACCGGCCAGCGCCGCGGCGCCGGCCCCCTCCGCCAGATTGTGGGTGTGCACGAGCAGGAGCCGGACGGCCTGCTTGAGCGCCGCCTCGCTCACCAGCACCACTTCGTCCGCCACCTCGGCCACGAGCCGGGCCGCGAGTGGCGCCGGCGTCGGCTGCGCCAGGCCCTCGGCGAACGTGTCGCAGTGGGGTGCGGTGACCGGGCGGCCGCCGGCCCTCCAGGAGAGGTAGACGCCCGGGGCCCGCTCGGGCGCGACGCCGATCACCCGGATCGCCGGCTTGAGCCGCCGGGCCGCCAGGCCGGCGCCGGCGAGCAGCGCGCCCCCGCCGGCGGGGAGCAGCAGCACGTCGACCTCGGGCCGGTCTTCGACGATCTCCAGGCCGACGGTGCCCGCCCCCGCCAGGAGCCAGGGATCGTCTCCGTCGTCGACGAAGGCCATGCCGGCGGCGGCCGCCGCGTGCCGGGCGGCGGCCTTCGCTTCGTCCAGGTCGCGGCCGGTGGCGACGATCCGGGCGCCTTCTTGCTCGATCAGGCGGCACTTGTCCGGGTTCGCACCCTGCGGCACGTAGACGGTGACGGGCAGCCCCAGGTGCCGGCCGGCGTAGGCGACCCCCAGGCCGTGGTTGCCGGTGGAGGACGTCACCGCCCCGCCCAGCGGGCGTCCGGCGCGCGCTGCCTCCGCGGCGGCGGTCGTCAGGGCCGCGAGCGCGCCGCGGGCCTTGAACGAGCCGACCGGGCTGTGGTTCTCGTACTTGACGTGGACCTCCGTCCCGCAGAGCGCGCTCAAGCCGGGGGAGCGATAGAGCGGCGTGCGGGGCAAGATCGCCGACGTCATGCTCTTCGATCCCCGCACGATCGTCGACCACGCGACCTACGACGTGCCGTGCCGGTACGCCCAGGGCGTCGACTCGGTGCTCGTGGCCGGGCAGGTGGTGCTCGAACGGGGGCGGGTGACCGGTGCGCTGCCCGGGCGGGCGCTGGCCCGATAG
>DATLLM010000443.1:0-11777 GCA_035537855.1 Chloroflexota bacterium
GGCGGTGAGCGCAGCGGCGACCGGACTCAGGGGCCGGGCCGCGGGGCCGGCTGCGCCGGCGGCGCCGGCGGGGTCGTTCCGGTCAGGCGGCGACGGGCTCGACGCCGGCGGGGACGGTCGCGGTCTCGGTCTTGCCTTCGCCCGGCAGGACGACCCAGGCCAGGACGAGCGTGAGGAACGCGATGGTGGCGATCAGGATGTCGAACGGCATGATGCGGTTCCTTCCCGGTTGGACTTGGGCTGACGGTTGCGGTCGACGGTTGCGGTCGGAGCTGGCAAGCGGGCGGGTGCGGGTGCGCGGTCAGAGCTGGTAGGCGGGCTCGCCGTGCTGGCTGAGGTCCAGCCCGTGCTCCTCTTCCACCTCGCTCACCCGCAGGCCGACGGTGACGTCCACCAGCTTGAGGATGATGAAGGTGACCACGGCGCTGAAGACGCAGGTGGCGACGACGGCGATGAGCTGGGTCAGGAGCTGCTGCGGGTTGCCGTAGAACAGGCCGTCCGCCCCCGCCTCGTTGACGGACTTGGTGGCGAAGAGGCCGGTGGCCAGGGCGCCCCAGATCCCGCCGATGCCGTGCACGCCGACGACGTCGAGCGAGTCGTCGACGCCCAGGCGGGCCTTGATCAGCTTGACGGCGTAGAAGCAGAAGACGCCGGCGCCGAGTCCGATGAGGATGGCCGCGGCCGGGGTGACGAAGCCGGCGGCGGGGGTGATGGCGACCAGGCCGGCGACGGCGCCGCAGGCGGCGCCGACGACGCTCGGGCGCCCGGAGGTGGCCCAGGAGACGGTCGTCCAGGTGATCGCCGCCATGGCCGCGGCGACGTGGGTGTTCACCAGGGCGAAGGCGGCCAGGCCGTTGGCGCCCAGGGCGCTGCCGGCGTTGAAGCCGAACCAGCCGAACCACAGGATCCCGGCGCCGAGGACGACGTAGGGCACGTTGTGGGGCTCCATCGGCTCCTTACCGAAGCCCAGCCGGCGCCCCAGCACCAGGGCCGCGACCAGGGCGGCGACCCCGGCGGAGATGTGCACCACGGTGCCCCCGGCGAAGTCCAGGGCGCCCATCGTGCGCAGCCAGCCGCCGACGCCCCAGACCCAGTGGGCCAGCGGGTCGTAGACGAACGTGGCCCAGAGCAGGCTGAACAGGACGAAGGCCTTGAAGCGCTTGCGCTCGGCGAAGGCGCCGGTGATCAGGGCGGGGGTGATCACGGCGAACATCATCTGGAAGGCCATGAAGGCCAGCCCGGGGATGGTGGCCGCGTAGTCGGCGTTCGGCTCGGCGCCGACGCCGTTGAGGCCCAGGTAGCTGAGGCTCCCGATGAAGCCGCCCACGGACGGCCCGAAGGCCAGGGTGTAGCCCCACAGGACCCACTGGATGCTGATCAGCCCGAGCATGAAGAAGCTGTGCATCAGCGTGCCCAGGACGTTCTTCCGCCGCACCAGCCCGCCGTAGAAAAAGGCCAGGGCCGGCGTCATCAGCATCACCAGCGCGGTGGAGACCAGAATCCAGCTGGTATCTCCGGCGTCGATCTCTGGCATGCGTTTCCCTCTTCGCTCCCTTTCTGGGATTCGTCTGCGCGCGGACTACGCCGCGGACGATGCGGCGCGTGGGCGAGTCTTCGCGCCGTCGCGAATCGCGTCCCGGTAGCCGGCGAGTACCGCCCTCGGCTCGCGGACCGGCCCCTCGTCTCCCCCGTGGGGCCGCCCGTCCCGGCTCAGGCCGCGTGTTACCCGGAATGTACCGGCGGGGCCGTCCCGTGCCATCAGGCGAACTGGCCGAATCGGTGGTGCGGGTACTGTGCAAATTGCACAAGTCCCTTGAGGCGCCGCGCCCCCCCGCCGGCGGCGCGCCGCCGCCCGGAGGAGAAACCGTTCTCAGGGGAGGGCCGCGAGGGCCTCCACCGCCGCCCGGAGGGCGTTGTCCCGGTGGCGCCGCTGCAGCTCGGCCGGGGCCAGGGGCAGGCGGTCGCCGACCAGGCGCCCGGCCGGCGCCGCCGCGAGCACGTCCGCCACCAGCGCCTCCGGTGGCCGGCTCCCGGCCGCCCGGCGCACCCCCGGCGGGAGGGCGGCGGCGGCGGCCAGGGCGGCCGCGCCGAGGGCGTCCAGGTAGCCGGCGAGCCAGGTCAGCCACTCCCGGACGGCGGCCGCCCCCGTGAGCAGCGGGCCGTGTCCGGGGACGAGCACCGCCGCCTCCAGGGCGGTCAGCCGGCGCAGGGTGGCCGCCAGGAGGCGGCCGTCCCCCGAACCGAAAGCGGGAGGGATGCCGGTCACGGCGGTGTCTCCGGCGAAGAGGATGCCCTCCGGCTCGAGGAAGACGCAGGCCGAGTCCGGACTGTGCCCGGGCGCCGGCAGGAGGCGGGCCGTGCGCCCGCCCAGGTCGAGGCGCAGCTCGCCCTCGAACAGCACCTCCGGCCACTGCACGCCGGCGGCGGCCACCGCCGGCGCCGTCCCGTCCCGGGCGGCCCGCCGGGCGACGAGCCGGCGCAGCCCCTCCGGGGCGGCCGCCTGGGCCACCGCCGTCACCCCCGCCGCCCGGAACGGGCCGCTGCCGCCGGCGTGGTCCTCGTGGCTGTGGGTGTAGACGAGCCAGTCCGGGCGGCGCCCGGCCGCGGCCAGGGCGCCGAGCACGGCCTGGCCCTCCGCCGGGTCGGTGCCGCAGTCGACGGCGAGCGCCCGGCGGGCGCCCCAGACGGCCCCGTTCTTCCCGTTCGCCACCCGGTGGGGGACGACGAGCACCCCCGGAGCGATCTGCTCGACCACCGGCCCAAGGGTAGCGCGCGACCGTCTCGTAGGGTGAATGCAACCGGACCGAAACGAGCCGGCCCCGAAACTGCGCCCCGGATGGCATGGTGCTTGCACCCACTCGGACCCGACGGCGGCGCAGAACGGGAGCCGGCGGAGAACGTTCGGCGGAGGCGGTCGTTTCCGGAGTGGGACGTTCGGAGGAGATGAAGCAAGTCTTGCTGGCCCGCCTCACGGCGGGCGCGGTCTGCCTGGCGGCGCTGGCCGGCTGGTTCGGCTTCAAGGTGGAGCTGGGTACGTCCAGCGCGCTGGTCATCACCGCCCCGGCCGCGACCGCCTGGGAGCCGTTCGCCCCGAGTGAGCCGGCGCTCGTCGCCGGGCAGGCGATGGTGGCCGAGGCGGAGGACGAGCCGGCCTCGCCGGCGGGGACGCAGGCGGCCGCCGTGCCCGTGCCGCAGCCCCTGCTGCCGCAGGCCACCCCGGCGCCGCCCACCCCGGACGGGGCCGCCGAGGGCGCGACCGAGCCGGTGGTCGTCCTCGCGTCCGGGGCCCTCGTGCCCCCGGTGCCCCCGGTGGTGCCGTTCGCGGGCGGCTTCATCCCCCTGAGCCAGACGCTCAACCGGGCGGCGCTGGACGGCGCCCTCGGCGACGCCGAGCCGGCGGCGCACGGCGAGTGGCGGGAGGTGGGCTTCTACAGTCCGGCCCTCGACCGGGAGATGACCTACTTCGTCTGGCTGCCCCCGGGATACGAGTCGGCGCGGCCGGGGTCGGACGAGGACGCCGCGGGCGCCCCGGGCGCCGCGGCGTCCGCCACCTACCCCACCCTCTACCTGCTGCACGGATTGGGCACGCCCGAGCGCAACGGCAAGACCGAGTGGCGCGACTTCGGCGTCGGCGAGACCCTCGACCGGCTGCTGGCGCTCGACCTGATCGAGCCGATGATCGTCGTCTTGCCGGAGGGCGAGCAGGGCTACTGGATCAACCAGGCCAACGGCGGGCCGCGCTGGGCGGATTACGTCACCGAGGACGTGGTGGGCGACGTGGACGCCACCTTCCGCACGGACGCCCGGCGCGAGCGACGCGCCGTCGGGGGGCTGTCCATGGGCGCCCACGGCGCCCTGCAGCTGGCCCTGAATCGCCCCGAGGTCTTCGCCATCGTCGGCTCGCACGCCCCCACCCTGCGCTCCTACGAGCGGGCGCCGCAGTACTTCGGCGACCTCGCCTGGTTCGGGCACAACGACCCCCTCACCCTGGTCCAGGCGACGACCACCGCCCGGCGCTTCGCCACCTGGCTCGACGTCGGGCACCTCGACTCCTGGCGGATGGGGGTGGAGCGGCTGCGCCAGGTCATGGCGGCCCAGGGCGCCCCGATGGAGTACCGCGTCCTGGAGGGGGAGCACCAGACCTGGTACTGGGCCACCTACCTGCCGGAGTACCTGCGCTTCTACTCGCGGGCCTTCGGCGCCCAGGAGACGACCCCGGACGGCGCGCCGCGGGTGGCCGCCTGGGCGCCCCCGGTGGCCCTCGTCGCCGGCGGGGCGGGCGCGAACGGTGGCGGCGGTCGCTCCTAGCCCGCCGCGGCTGTTGACCGCCCCGGTGGCGGCGCCGGCCCCCGCCGGGGCGCAGCCCCTGGCCCGGCTGCGGGGGCGCGCGGCGCGGGGCTGGCGCTACCGCTCGACCGACCGGCGCGACCTGCGCCTGGACTTCCTGCGCGGCTACTGCGCCTTCGCCATGGTGGTCGACCACCTGGGCGGCGCGTCCTACTTCTATCCGATCACGGGGGGCAACACCTTCTTCGTCTCGGCGGCGGAGGGCTTTATCTTCCTCTCCGGGCTGCTGGTGGGCCTGATCTACGGCCCGCGGGTGCTGCGCGAGGGGCTGGCCCGGGTGCAGCTGCACCTGCTCAAGCGGGCCTTCACCCTCTACGCCGTCACCCTCGGCCTGACCTTCACCTTCATCGGCCTCTCCCGGCTGACCGACATGCCCTGGATGCCGGAGACGGAGCCCCTCACGGCCGAGCTGGGTGTGAGCATCCTCACCCTGCACCGCACCTACTACCTGGTGGACGTGATGCTCCTCTACACCCTGCTGCTCGCCGTCTCCCCCCTGGCCATCCTGCTCCTGACCAGCGGCCGGTGGTGGGTGCTGGCGCTCCTCTCCGGCGGGTTGTGGCTCGCCCACCAGTGGTTCCCGGCGCAGTCCGAGGTGCCCTGGCCGGTGGTCAACAACCCCACCTTCCCCTTCTCCGCCTGGCAGATGTGGTTCGTCTCCGGGATGGTGACCGGGTACTTCAAGGACCGCATCTGGGCCCGGCTGGCCGTGGTGCCCCGCCGGCCGGCGTTGCTGGCCCTCGGCGGAGCGGCCGCCGTGCTGGTCTGGCTGCGCTACACCAACGGCGACGCCCTGGCCGGCGTCGGGGGCACCGCCGACGGCACGGCGGCCCTCAACCTGATCTTCGAGAAAGTGGACGCCCGCTGGGGGCGGGTCGTCACCGGACTCGTCTTCTTCCCCCTGCTCTACGGCCTGCTGACCTACGCCTGGGGGCCGCTCTCCCGGCTGACCGGCTGGATCTTCGTGCCCTTCGGTCAGAACGCTCTCTACGTCTACTCGGTGCACCTGTTCGCGGTCTACGCCTGCGCCCTCTTCCTGCCCCTGCTCGGCGGCTTCGACCGGCTCACCCCCTGGATGAACACGCCCGTACAGATCGCCGCCCTGCTGGGGCTGCTGTGGATGGTGAAGCGGCGCGTGCTCTTCGAAGTCATCCCCCGCTAGCCCGCAGGCCCGCAACCACGCAGCACCAGCACGCAGCACCAGCACCAGCACACGATGAAGAGCGAAGCAGCCCCTGAGGTGGCGCTCCCGGGGCGGCCGGGGCGCCCCGGCCGCCCGGGAGCGGCGCTGCTGGCGATCGGGGGCGTGGCGCTGCTCGCCCTGGCCGTGCGCCTGGTCTACGGCCCCTGGCCCATCGACGACGCCTACATCACCTTCCGCTACGCCCGGAACATCGCCGGCGGACTGGGATTCGTCTACAACCCCGGCGCGCCGGTGCTCGGCACGACCACCCCCGGGTACACCCTGCTGCTCGTGCCCGCCGCCTGGTGGGGCCTCGACCTCGACCGGGCGTCCTGGGCCTTCGCCACCGTCTGCGACCTGCTGACCGCCTGGCTGCTCTACCGGCTGGGGCTGCGCGCCGGACGGCCCTGGACGGGCGTGCTGGCGGCGCTGCTGCTGCTGCTCGCGCCGAAGCTGCTCACCTGGTCCTCCGTCTCGGGGATGGAGACGCCCCTCTACGTGCTCGCCGTGGTGGCCACGGTGTGGCTCTACAGCAGCGGGCGCCTGACCCGGGCGGCCGTGGTGCTGGGCCTGACCCTGTGGGTCCGCCCGGACGCCCTGCTGCTCGGCCTGGCCATCGGGCTCTACGCCCTGCTGACCCGGCGGGCGCTGCCGCTGCGCGAGGCGGCGGTGACCGCGCTGGTGGCCCTCCCCTGGGTGCTGTTCTCCTGGTGGTACTTCGGCAGTCCGGTGCCGGCGTCGGTCGTGGCCAAAGCGAGCAGCAACGACCTGACCGCCGCCCAGAGCCTGCTGGCGCTCGGCGGGCACTTCCTCGCCTCCTGGTACGAGCGCTTGCTGCTGCTCCCCTTCCTGGTGGGACTGGGCGCCACCGTCCGCCGGCCGGGCCCGGGGCGATTGCTCCTGCTGTGGGGCGCCCTCTACGCCCTGGCCTTCGGCCTGGCCGGCGCGTTCGGCCACCACCTGTGGTACTTCGTCCCGCTCTACGTGCCCTACTTCTGGTGCGCCGGCGCCGGACTGGAGACGATCGCCCGCTTCCTGGCCGCCCGCCTCCCGGCGGCGGGCGCGCCCGCCGCCGGCTGGGCCGGGCTCGGCGCCGTCGCCGCCCTGCTGCTCTGGCAGTCCCACCTCAACCTGGCCCACACGGCGGCCGAGCAGGCCGTCCGGGAGCACCTCTACCGCGAGGTGGCGACCAGCCTGACCGCCGTCTCCCACGGCGAGTCCCTGGCGGCGACCGAGGTGGGCGTCCTGGGCTGGTACTACGACGGGCCGGTGCTCGACCTGGTCGGGCTGGTCACCCCGGAGGCCATCGGGCGCCCCTACGTCGAGACGATGCGGGCGGCGCAGCGTCGGGACGCGCCCGACTCCCGGCCGCGCTGGCTGGTGACCTACGACGACCGCTTCGACGACCCCGCCGTGCTCGACGAGGCCTGGTTCCGCCGGGAGTGGGCGGTGGCGGCGGCCTACCCCATCACCGCCACCCGCACCCTCTACGTGTTCGCCCGCTCGACCGGCTAGCGGCGGCCGTCCGGCCGGCGTCTGCTAGAGTCTCGGCGAGGCTCCGGCCTCGTCTATGAGACGCCGCCACTAGGCACCTCACCGCCCGCCGCCGGGGACGGCCACCGCGCCGTCCCGGCCGCGGCGCGGCGCGCTCGAGGTGCTCCGGATTCGCCACCCGCGCTGGCGCCCGGCGGCCGCGCTCCGGCCCCCTGCCGACCGTCACCCGTCGTCGCTGCGCCCGCGGTTTTCGACGCCGCCGTCACGCCGCACGCCGGCCCCGGGAGTCAGTCATGCAGGTCGTCACCCTGAGCAGAGTCAGCAAGGGCTTCGGCCCGGTCGCCGTCTTGAAGGACGTCTCGTTCGGCGTCCGGGAGGGCGAGCGCCTCGGCCTGGTCGGCGCCAACGGCGTCGGCAAGTCCACCCTGCTGCGCCTGATCGCCGGGCAGCTCGCGCCGGACGGCGGGGAGATCGCGTTCCCCCGGCCGGCGGACACCGGCTACCTGCCGCAGGAGACGCGGTTCCGACCGGGGCAGTCGGTTGCGGAGCTGGTGCGCGAGGCGCAGGGGCGGGTGACGGAGGTGGGCCGGCGGCTGGAGGCGGCCGAAGCGGCCCTGGGAGCGGCGACCGCGGCGGACGCCCCCGGCCTGCTCGACGCCTACGGCGAGCTGGCCGAGCAGTTCGAGCGTCTGGGCGGCTACGACCTGGCCCACCGCACCGACGCCGTCTTCTCCGGTCTGGGGATCGCCCACCTGGACCGGGAGCGGGAGGTGGGCAGCCTCTCCGGCGGGGAGAAGGCGCGGGTGGCGCTGGCCGGTCTGCTGCTGCGGGCGCCCGATCTGCTGCTGCTGGACGAGCCGACGAACCACCTGGACTTCCGCGCCCTGGCCTGGCTGGAGGACGAGCTCGCCGGCCGCCGGGCGACGTTCGTCGTCGTCTCCCACGACCGGCAGTTCCTGAACCGCACGGCGACGGCCCTGGTGGAGATCGACGAGCACCTGCGCGACGCCCGGGTGTACCCGGGAGGGTACGACGCCTTCCTCGCCGCCAAGGCGCGCGAGCGGGCGCAGTGGGAGGAGGCCTACGCCCGGGAGCAGGCGGAGATGAGGCTGCTGCGGGAGGCGATCCGGGGCCCGGCCCGCCGGGTCGGGCACCCGAATCGCGCGCCGCGGGACAACGACAAGTTCGCCCGGACGTTCTTCGGCGAGAACGCGCAGCGCGCCGTCGCGCGCAACGTGCGCGCCGCCGAGGAGAAGCTGCGCCGCCTGGAGGCGGAGCCCATCCTGCGCCCGCCCGAGCCGCTGCGGCTGCGGGCGGACTTCGACCCGGCGGCCCTCGCCGGGCGCACGCCCCTGGTGGCCACCGGCCTGACCCGGCGCTACGGCGGGCGGGCGGTGCTGGACGGGGTCGACCTCGACCTCCGTCCGCACAGCCGGGTGGTGATCACCGGGGCGAACGGGGCGGGTAAGTCCACCCTGCTGCGCATCCTGGCCCGGCGCGAGCGCCCGGACGCCGGCGCCGTCGCGGTGGCCCCCACGGTGGTCACCGGCTACCTCGACCAGGAGGGGGAGGACGTCGATCCGGACGAGACGGTGTTCGAGGCCTACCGGCGGGGGCTGACCGGAGAGCCGGACGCCCTGCGCGCCGGCCTGATCGGCTACGGCTTCTTCCGCGGCGCGGACGTGGGCAAACGCGCCGCCGAGCTCAGCGTCGGGCAGCGGCGCAAGCTGCAGCTGGCCCGGCTGGTGGCCAGCCGGGCCAACCTGCTGCTGCTGGACGAGCCGACCAATCACCTCGACTTCGCCACGCTCGAAGGGTTCGAGGCGGCCCTGGCCGAGTTCCCCGGGCCGGTGCTGGCCGTCTCCCACGACCGGCGCTTCATCGCCCGCTTCGCCGGCGAGGTGTGGGAGCTCGCCGCAGGGCGGCTGGCCCCGCTCGCCGGCAGCGGCTGAAGGTCTGCCCGGGGCGTCACCGCGCGCCGGGCCGTACGCTACGGATGGGGGCATTTCCTGCGGCGTCGCCCGCGGTACACTGCAGGCCCGTGCCAGCGCGCCACCCCCCCGTCCGCTCCGTCCTCCCCGTCCTCTTCGTCCTCCTCGCCCTGGCCCTTCTGCTGCTTCCGGCGCCCGGCGGTACGGCGGCGGCCCAGGAGGCGCCGGCTGCGCTCACCCTGCCGGTGCCGGCCGGATCGCCCGAGCAGCCGGAGGACCCGGGTGACCAGCGCACGATCGCCGGGCTGCGCGCCCGGGCCTACGAGAGCGGGCCGATCGAGATCGTGCGCACCCTGGCCACCACCCCCCAGTACACCAGCTACCTGATCGCCTACCCCTCGGACGGGCTGCGCGTCACCGGCTACCTCAACGTGCCCCACGGCGAGGGCCCGTTCCCGGTGCTGCTCGTCAACCACGGCTACGTCCCGCCGGCGGGCTACGTCGCGGTGGCGAGCAACTACACCAAGCGGGAGGGCGACTTCTTCGCCGCCCGGGGGTACCTCACCGCCGGAAGCGACTACCGGGGGCACGGCAATAACCCCGGCAACGCGCCGGGGGCCCACCTGGAGAGCGCCTACGTCGTGGACGCCATGAACCTGCTCGCGGCGCTGAAGCGCTACCCCAGGGCGGACGCCGGCCGGGTCGGCGTCTGGGGGCACTCCAACGGGGGCAGCGTCTCCGAGCGCATGCTGGTGGTGAGCGCGGACGTGGACGCCACCGTGATCTGGGCCGGGGTCAGCGCCGACGCCGTCGACGCCTGGCTCTACCTGCGCGACTGGCTGCACCGGCCGGAGCGGGAGGTGCGAGAGCGCTGGGGGCACCCGGACGAGACCCCCGACCTCTACCGCCGCATGTCCTCGCGCCAGTACCTGGGCGAGGTCGTGGGGCCGGTGCAGATCCACCACGGGACGGCGGACGCCAGCGTGCCCTACCAGCACGGCGCGGACCTCGACCGGGGGCTGGCCGCGGCCGGGAAGCGCCACCAGCTCTACACCTACCCGGGGGCCCCCCACAACTGGAGCGGGCCCACCTGGGAGACGGCCATCGGGCGCAGCCTGGCGTTCTTCGACGCCAACGTGAAGGGGGCCGCCTGATGCCCGACCGGCCCCCGCCCGCGGCCCGGCCGGAGGGGGCCCCGAACGTCATCCTGATCTGCGTCGACCAGTGGCGGGGGGACTGCCTCTCGGTCGCCGGGCACCCGGTGGTGGAGACGCCCTACCTCGATCAGCTGGCCCTGCGCGGGGCCCGCTTCACCCGGGCCTACACGGCGACGCCGAGCTGCATCCCCGCCCGGGCGGCCCTGATGACCGGGCTCTCCCAGCGCTCGCACGGCCGGGTCGGCTACCGCGACGGCGTCCCCTGGGACTACGAGACCACCCTGGCCGGCGAGTTCACCCGCCACGGGTACCAGACCCAGGCCATCGGCAAGATGCACGTCTACCCGGAGCGGACGCAGCTGGGGTTCCAGAACGTGATCCTGCACGACGGCTTCATGCACTACGCCCGGCGCCGGGAGCGCGACTTCGGCCTGATCGACGACTACCTCCCCTGGCTGCGGCAGCGCGCCGGGGCCGACGCGGACTACTTCGACCACGGCGTGAACTGCAACTCGGTGGTCGCCCGCCCCTGGGACAAGCCGGAGGCGCTGCACCCGACGGGCTGGGTGGTGACGCAGGCCATCGACTTCCTGCGCCGGCGCGACCCGCGTAAGCCCTTCCTGCTCTACCTCTCCTTCCACCGCCCCCACCCGCCGTACGACCCGCCGGCCTGGGCCTTCGAGCAGTTCCTGGACGCGCCCATGCCCGACCCGCCGGTGGGCGACTGGGCCGACCTCTACGCCCCGTACGCCCAACCGTTCGATCCCCAGTCGCCCGTCGGGGCCGCCCCGCCGCGGACGCTGCGCCGGGCGCGGGCCGGCTACTACGGGCACATGGCCCACATCGACCAGCAGCTCAACCGCTTCCTCGAGGTGCTGCACGAGTACGGGCAGCGGGAGAACAGCTACGTCCTGTTCACCGCCGACCACGGGGAGATGATGGGCGACCACCACCTGTTCCGGAAGTCGCTGCCCTACGAGGGGTCGGCGCGCATCCCCCTGGTGCTGGCCGGGCCGCGGGCGAGCGGCATCGCCGCCGGGAGCGCCCCGGGGGCCGTCGCCGAGCTGCGGGACGTGATGCCCACCCTGCTGGACTGCGCCGGGCTGCCCGTGCCCCCCGGGGTGGAGGGGCGCAGCCTGCTGCCCGCCGCTCGGAGCGGGAGCGGGGCCCCGCCGGAAGGCTGGCGGCCGCACCTGCACGGCGAGCACACCACCCTGGGACAGGCGCTGCACTGGGTCACCGACGGGCACCAGAAGTACGTCTGGCTCAGCGGCGCCGGCCGGGAGCAGCTGTTCGACCTGGACGCCGATCCCCAGGAGCGCCACGACCTGACGCGGGCGGGCGCCGGCGCCGGGGCAGCCGGCTGCGCCCGCTGGCGGGACGTCCTGACGCAGGCGCTGGCCGGGCGTCCCGAGGGATTCGTGCGCGACGGGCGCCTGGTGCCGGGGCGGCCGGTGCAGGCCCTGCTGACGGAGTAAGCCGGCCGCGAGACCGCAGCCGAGCGGGCGGGGAGGAGGCAGGGAGCGGGTTGGACAGACCCATCCTGGTCACGGGGGGGACGGGGACGGTCGGGCATCAGGCGGCCCCCTTCACGTTGGCGTCGAAGAACGCCAGGCTGCGCCCGATGGCCGTCTCCCAGGTGGGCCCGCTCCAGTTGTGGGGGGC
>DATLLM010000444.1:0-16177 GCA_035537855.1 Chloroflexota bacterium
GGCGGACGACGTCACCGCCCTCGCCTTTACGCGCTGAGGGCGGCGCCGGTCCGGCGCCGGTCCGGCGCGAGACGCCGCGGGGCGCCCACGGGGTACAGTCACAGGCGGGGACCGGCGCCCGGCCGGTCCACTCCCGGCGAGAGGGAGAGGACTCGATGCGGTACCGCCGGTTCGTCGGCCGCTACGTCACGCTCGTCACCATCGTGGCGCCACCCGCCACCGACTACCTGCGGGGGCCGCGGGCGGCGGTGTCGCTGGCGCCCGCGCGCTGGCGTCCGGCGACGGACGTCTCGGAGTCCGCCGGCGGGTTCAGCGTCACCGTCGAGCTGGCCGGGGTCGATCCGGAGGCGCTCGACGTGCAGCTCTACGAGGACGCCCTCGTGGTCGAGGGCACCCGCCTCGTCGCCGGCAGCGGGGGCGTCTACCACAGCGCCGAGATCCGCCAGGGGCCCTTCCGCGTCGAGGTGCCCCTGCCCGGGGCGATCGACCCCGAGCGCATCGACGCCCACTTCGACCGGGGCCTGCTGCAGATCACGCCGCCGGGTGACCCGAAACGACCAGAGACGAGGAGGGATCGGTGAGCGTCGTACCTCCCCCTGAACCAGCCGCGCCGGGCGCGCCCGGCGCGGCCGACGGACGCGAATCGCCGGAGACGCCGGAGACGCCGGCCCTGCCGGACACCCTGCCGGTGCTGCCCCTGCGCGACCTGGTGGTCTACCCCCTGGCCGTCGTCCCCATCGCCGTCGGCCAGGAGCGCACCCTGCGCCTGGTGGACGACGTCATGCGCGGCGACCGTCTGCTGGTGCTGGTCGCCCAGCGCGACCCCGAGGTGGACGCTCCCGGCCCGGCCGATCTGTACGAGACGGGCACGGTGGCCACCATCCGCCAGCTGCTGCGCGGCCGGGACGGCAGCGTGCGGCTGGCCGTGCAGGGGCTCCAGCGCGTGCGGGTCGGGGAGTACACCGCGACCGACCCCTACCTCGTCGCCCGCATCCGCCCGGCGCCGGACGCCGTCGCCCCGGATGCCGGCGCCCCGGACGGGCCGGCGTCCGGAGGGGTGGAGGCGGCCGGGGCGACGACGCCCGCGGAGGACGGAACGGAGGCGGGGACGGAGACGGAGGCCCTGCGCCGGGCGGGGCTCGACCTCTTCCGCCAGGTCACCGCCCTGATCCCGGACCTGCCCCAGGAGCTGGTGCCGGCCGCCGAGTCCCTCACCGATCCCCTGCAAGCGGCGTACCTCGTCGCCGCCGCCCTCCCCTTTCCGCTCGCCGCCCGCCAGGAGCTGCTCGAAGCGGAGCCCGTCGCGGCCAAGCTGCGTCTGCTGGTGCAGCTGCTGCAGCACGAGCTGGCGGTGCGCGAGCTGGGGCGCCGCATCCAGACGGAGACCCAGGAGCGGATGACCCGCCAGCAGCGCGACTTCCTGCTGCGGGAGCAGCTGCGCTCCATCCAGACCGCGCTCGGCGAGGGGGGCGAAGGCCAGGAGACGGCCGACCTGCGCCGGCGGATCGAAGCGGCCGGGTTGCCCGAGGAGGCGCAGCGCGAGGCGGAGCGGGAGCTGCAGCGACTGGACTCGCTCTCCCAGGCGTCGCCCGAAGGGGGCATCATCCGCACCTACCTGGAGTGGATGGCCACCCTCCCCTGGCGCGCCGTCAGCGGGGGGGAGATCGACGTGCCGCGCGCCCGCGCCGTGCTGGACGAGGACCACTACGACCTCCAGGAGGTCAAGGACCGCATCCTGGAGTACCTCGCGGTGCGCAAGCTGCGCCGCCAGCGCCGCGCGGCCGTCGGCCTCGCCGGCCCCGGCGACGCGGGCACGGCGGCCGCCGCCGGGCCCATCCCGGAGACGCCCGGCGACGAGGCCGGGCGCGAGCCGATCCTGTGCTTCGTCGGCCCGCCGGGGGTGGGCAAGACCTCCCTCGGGCAGTCCATCGCCCGCGCCCTGGGGCGCAAGTTCGTGCGCATGTCCCTCGGCGGCGTGCGCGACGAGGCGGAGATCCGGGGCCACCGGCGCACCTACATCGGGGCCCTCCCCGGGCGCATCCTCCAGGGACTGCGCCGCACCGAGACGCGCGATCCGGTGTTCATGCTGGACGAGATCGACAAGCTGAACGCGGACTGGCGCGGCGACCCGACGGCCGCCCTGCTCGAGGTGCTCGACCCGGCGCAGAACCACGCGTTCGTCGACACCTACCTCGGCGTCCCCTTCGACCTCACCCAGGTGCTGTTCATCGCCACGGCGAACACCCTGGACACCATCCCCGCCCCCCTCCTCGACCGGATGGAGGTGCTGCGCATCGCCGGCTACACCGACGACGAGAAGGTGCACATCGCCCGGCGCTACCTCCTGCCCCTGCAGCGCGCCGCCCACGGCCTCCGCCCGGACGAGGTGGAGGTGACGGACGAGGCGGTGCGGGTCATCGTCCGCGGCTACACCCGGGAGGCCGGCGTGCGCGGGCTCGACCGGCAGCTGGCCACGATCTGCCGCAAGGTGGCGCGCGAGATCGCCGAGGCGCCCGTCCCGGCGGCGCCGCCGGACACGCCGCCCGACGCTCCGGAGCCGGTCGTGGTCGCGCCGCAGCGGGTGGAAACCTACCTCGGACGGCGCCGCTTCTACGACGAGGTCGCCGAGCGCACCGACGACCGCCCCGGGGTGGCCACCGGCCTGGCCTGGACGCCCAGCGGGGGCGACGTCCTCTTCGTCGAGGCGGCGATGATGCCGGACGCGCCGGGCACCGGCCAGCGACTGATCCTGACCGGGATGCTGGGCGACGTGATGCGGGAGAGCGCCCAGGCCGCGCTGACCTACCTGCGCTCGGACGCCGCCCGGCTGGGCATCGACCCGCAGGTGTTCGCCGGGCAGACGGTGCACGTGCACGTTCCGGCGGGGGCGACGCCCAAAGACGGCCCGTCGGCCGGGGTCGCCATCCTGACCGCCCTGGCGTCGATCGCCTCCGGACGCCCGGTGCGCAAGGACGTGGCCATGACCGGCGAGATCACCCTGCGGGGGGCCGTCCTCCCCGTCGGCGGCATCAAGGAGAAGGTGCTCGCGGCCCACCGCGCCGGGGCGCGGACGGTGCTCATCCCGCGACAGAACGATCGCGACCTGGACGACGTGCCCGATGAGCTGCGCCGGGAGCTCAAGGTCGTCTTGCTCGACGACGGCGCCCAGGCGCTGCGAGAAGCCCTCACCCCCTGAGGGCGCCTCGCAACGAGGGGACTGGGGATGTCATCCCCCGGGAGCGCCGCTCTTCCCCCAACTCTGTCCGGCGCGCGCGCCTCGTCGCCCCCTCCGGGGGGCGACGGCGCAGGCGTCAGGTCAGGGCGGGCGCGGGGCGGCGGGGGAGCTCCGCCGCCGTCGGGGTGTCGACGGCGAGGCCGGCGCTCGCCTCGAGCTGCAGCTTGGGGTTGACCCGCTCCAGGTTGAGCTGCACCGGCACGGGGTAATCCCCGGAGAAGCAGGCGGTGCAGAAGCCCTGGGGGTCGAGCCCCACGGCGCGGTAGACGCCTTCGAGGCTGAGATAGCCGAGGGAATCCGCCCCGACCTTGTCGCGGATGGCGTCCACGTCCGGCAGGCGGTGGGCGATCAGCTCGCCGTAGGTGGCCATGTCCACGCCGAGGAAGCAGGGGTGGCGCAGGGGCGGGGCGCAGATGCGCAGGTGCACCTCTTTCGCCCCGGCGCGGCGCAGCAGGCGCACGATCTGCTCCTGGGAGGTGCCCCGCACGATGCTGTCGTCGACGACGACGACGCGCTTCCCGTCGAGCACCGCCGGGAGGGGGTTGTACTTCAGCCGGGCGGAGGCTTTGCGCATGCTCTCGTCCGGCTGGATGAAGGTGCGGTGGATGTAGCGGTTGGCGACGAGGCCGTCGCGGTAGGGCAGGCCGGCCGCTTCGGCGTAGCCGTGGCCGGCGGGGATGGCCGAGTTGGGGACGGCGATCACCAGATCGGCGTCCGTGGGGTACTCGCGCGCCAGCTGGGCGCCCATGCGGATGCGCGTCTCGTTGACCAGCCGGTCCGAGATCACGCTGTCCGGGCGGGAGAGGTAGATGAACTCGAAGATGCAGAGCGCCTGGCGGCGCCCGCGGGCGGTGAGCCGGCGGGAGCGGACGCCGCCGGCGTCGATCGTCACCAGCTCGCCGGGGGCGATCTCCCGCTCGGTGCGGGCGCCGACGGTGTCCAGCGCGCAGCTCTCCGAGGCGAGGAACCAGGCGTCCTCCCGGGAGCCGAGGCTCAGCGGGCGGTTGCCCATGGGATCGCGGGCGCCGTAGATGGCGTTCCGGGTCATCAGCACCAGGGAGTAGGAGCCGAGGCAGCGGGGCAGGGCGGCCGCGATCTTCTCCTCCCAGGTGCGTCCCGGAGCGGCGGCGATCAGGGCGGCCATCACCTCGCTGTCGGTGGTCGAGCGGAACTGGACCCCCTGCGCCTGGAGCCCCTCGCGCAGGGTCTCCGAGTTGACCAGGTTGCCGTTGTGGGCGATGAAGATGCGTCCCAGGTCGCGGTCGTCGGCGAAGATCGGCTGGGCGTTCTCCGAGCGGGAGCCGCCGGTGGTGGAGTAGCGGTTGTGGCCGCAGGCGATGTACCCGGTGAGCTGGCGCAGGATGTCCTCGTTGAACACCTGGGAGACCAGCCCCATGGCCTTGTAGAAGCGCATCTGCTCGCCGTCCGAGATGGCGATTCCGGCCGACTCCTGCCCGCGGTGCTGCAGGGCGTAGAGGCCGAAGTAGGTCACTCGGCCGGCGTCGAGGCCGGGGCCGAAGACGCCGAAGACGCCGCAGGCTTCCCGCGGTGGGGACTCGTCACCGGGGCTCATCCGGGCCGGCGTTTCAGGGGAACTCACAGCCTATTCTATCGCGCGCGGCGTCGCCGTCTCAGCATCCTGGACGGATGCCTGTGCCGCCGGTTGCGCCGCCCCGCGGCGCAGCCGGCGGTCGGGGGGCCGCCCCGCGGCGCCGGCGCCTACCTGCCGCCGCGCGTCCGGGCGTGATCGTCGACGATGTTCTGCAGCAGGGGCTTGGCCGACTTGAGGAAGTCCACCATGCTGCGCTTCTGGGCCAGGATGTCGGCGTAGCCCGGATCGATCACCTCCTGGGCCATCTTCTGCCACTGGGCGTGGTAGCGCAGCGGCTCGAGCGGCTTGGCGATGCGCATCCCCTCGGCCAGCATCTCGGCGCGGGCGTCCGGCCACTCGGAGAAGTTGGTCTTGATCCAGGAGAGCATGTCTCCCAGCACGGCCGGCATCCGCTCGTCGACGGCGGCCAGGCGCGATTCGCCGTCGAAGAACTTGACCAGCTCCCAGGCGGCCTCCTTCTGCTTGGAGAGCTTGCCGATGCCCATCACCACCGGCGAGACGTCGAGCGTTGAGGTGTTCCCCCGCGGCATGGTGACGAACGCCCACTCGATGTTCGCCCCGCGGGTGGAGCGGGCGAAGGACAGGGCCGCGCAGCAGGGCATGGCCACGGCGGCCTTGCCGGTGGTGAAGGTGTTCGCCGTCCCGAAGCTGGCGCCCGGGCTCTGGGCCAGGACGCGGTCCTTGAACAGCAGCTCGTCGAACTTGGAGTAGGCGTCGATCGTCTGCTGCGAGTCGCAGACCACCGTCTTGTAGTCCGGGGTCAGCCAGCGGGCGCCCCACTGCATGATCGGGCTCTGCACCCAGTAGCCGAACCCGGCGAGGCCCACCTGGGTCAGCTCGCTCCCGCTGGACTTGGTCAGCCGGCGCATCGCCTCCCGGAACTCCTCCCACGTCCAGGGCTTGTTCCAGTCCGAGGACGGCTCGGGCACCCCCGCGCCCCGAAACAGGGCCCGGTTGTAGGCGACGGCGGCGACGTCGCCGCCGTAGGCGTGGGGCAGGGTGTACAGCTTGCCGTCGTAGCGCCCGGTCGAGTCCAGGGTCTCCTTGTTGTAGCGGTTGAGGTCGAAGCGGTCGCGCCGCACGAGGTCGTCGATGGGCTGCACGGCGTCGATCGATTCGATCAGCTGGCGGGCGGCCAGGTGGCCGTTGATCACGTCGATCACCGTCCCGGCGGCGAGCGCCGCGGCGATCTTCTCCAGGGAGGGGGCGATGCCGCCGCTGGCGTCGAGCTGCTCGACGGTGATGTTCGGCTTGGCCGCCTTGAACTCCTGGAGCAGACGCTCCCGCGCCTCCGGCGTCGCCCCGCTGGGGCGGACGGCCCAGGTGATCGTCGCCGGGGCGTTGGCGCCCCCGGCGGGCGCCGCCGGCGCCCCGCCCTGGGCGCAGGCGGTCGCGCTCAGCACGGCGCCGGCGCCGAGCGAGCGGTGCAGCAGCGTGCGGCGTGTCGCCCCGGACGGGCCCGGCGTGCCAGCTGTCCAGCCCATGTCGGTCCTCCTCGCCGGCCAGTCTAGCCGAGCGACGCCGCGGCGTCGCCGGCGAGGACCGGCGGGTGAGGACCGGCGGGCGAGGCGCCGAGTCCGGGGCGGCTAGCGCAGCAGCCGCTCCAGGGCCGTGGCGTGCGTCTCGAGCGCCGCGGCGAGCGGGACGTCCAGCAGCGGGGCGATGCGCACCCGCTCCCCGCCGGTGCGCCCCAGGCGGTGCAGGGGCACGCCGTGCTCGCCGGCCAGGGCCACCAGCGCGTCCCACACCTCGGGGGCGAGCGAGACCAGGATACGGGACTGGCTCTCCCCGAACAGGACGGCGTCCGGGCGCAGCCCGCTCCAGGATTCGGGCACGGTCGCGTCGGCGCCGATGACCGGGCCGGCGCCGGCCGCGTCGTCGGCCGGCAGGCCGAACGGCCCGCTGCAGCTCTCCACCAGGGCGACGGCGAGGCCGCCGTCCGAGCAGTCGTGCGCCGAGCGCAGCAGCCCGGCGTCCGCCGCGGCCCGCACCAGGCGCTGCACGGCCGCCTCCCGCTCGAGATCGAGGTGGGGGACGCGCCCGGCCACCAGGCCGTGCACCTGCTCCAGATATTCGGACGCGCCGAGCTCGTCGAACGTGTCCCCCAGCAGGGCGATCACGTCCCCGGCCTCCTGGAAGCGGCTGGGGCAGCTGCGGCGCACGTCCGCCAGCAGGCCGAGCACGCCGACGACCGGCGTGGGGTAGATGGGCTCGCCCCCGCTCTCGTTGTAGAGGGAGACGTTGCCGCTGACCACCGGCGCTCCGAGCGCGGTGCAGGCCTCGACCATACCCTCGACCGCCTGCTGCAGCTGGTAGTAGACGGCCGGCTTCTCCGGGTTGCCGAAGTTGAGGCAGTCCGTCGCCGCCAGGGGCGTCGCGCCGGTGCAGGAGACGTTCCGGGCCGCCTCGGCCACGGCGATGCGCCCCCCCATGCGGGGGTCGAGGTAGCAGTAGCGCCCGTTGCCGTCCGTGGCCACGGCCATCGCCCGCTCCGGGCCCGGCCCCCCGGTGCCCTTGAGGCGCAGCACGGCGGCGTCGCCGCCCGGAGCCTGCACCGTGTTCGTCTGCACCGTCTGGTCGTAGCGCCGGTAGACGGCGCGCTTGCTGGCGATGTTCGGCGCTCCCAGCAGCGCCAGCAGGGTGGCCCCCAGATCCTCCGGCAGCGGCAGGGCGGCGAGGTCGCGCTCGCGCAGGGCGCGCACCCGCTCGTCCTCCACGCCCTCGCGCACGTACAGCGGGGGCTCGGTGAGCAGGGCGTGGGGCAGCTCGGCCACCGTCCGCCCCGCCTCCCGGATGCGCACCAGACCGTCGTCCGTCACCCGCCCGATGACGTCCGAGTGCAGCCCCCAGCGGGCGAAGACGGCCTGGGCGTCCGCCTCCCGCCCCCGCAGCACCACCACCAGCATGCGCTCCTGGCTCTCGGAGAGCATCACCTCGTAGGGGGTCATCCCCGCCTCGCGGCGGGAGACGCGGGCCACGTCCACCTCGATGCCGCTGCCGCCCTTGCTCGCGCACTCCACCGTCGAAGACGTCAGCCCGGCGGCGCCCAGGTCCTGCATCGCCACCAGCCAGGGGGCGTCCAGGATCTCCAGGCAGGCCTCGATCAGCAGCTTCTCCCGGAAGGGATCTCCCACCTGGACGACGCCGCGGTGCGAGGCCTGCGGGTCGTCGACGCTGGCGAACGTGGCCCCGTGCAGCCCGTCCCGCCCGGTGTCCGCGCCGACCAGCAGCACGGCGTTGCCCTTCCCCTTCGCCTGGGACGAGACGAGGCGGTCGATACGGGCCAGCCCGACGCACATGGCGTTGACCAGGGGGTTCTCGGAGTAGCTGCGGGCGAAGACCACCTCACCCCCCACGTTGGGCACCCCGATGCAGTTCCCGTAGTGGCCGACCCCGCCGACGACCCCCTCCACGAGGTAGCGGTTGCGCGCCCCCCGCTCGGGGTCGTCCGGCGGCCCGAAGCGCAGCGAGTCCAGGATGGCCACCGGGCGGGCGCCCATGGTGAAGATGTCCCGCACGATGCCCCCGACCCCCGTCGCGGCGCCCTGGAACGGCTCGACGGCGCTGGGGTGGTTGTGACTCTCGATCTTGAAGATCGCCGCCAGGCCGTCGCCGAGGTCGACGGCGCCGGCGTTCTCCTCGCCCGCGCCGACGAGCACCCGCTCGCCGGCCGGCACCGCGCCGAAGCGGCGCAGCAGGGGCTTGCTGTTCTTGTAGCCGCAGTGCTCGCTCCACATCGCGCCGCACATGCCCAGCTCGACGGCGTTGGGCTTGCGCCCCAGGCGGTCGCAGATCTGGTCGTACTCGGCGCGGCTGAGGGCCACCTCGCGCAGCTGGGCGTCGGTCACGTCGAGCGGGGTCGGCGCCGTCCCGGTGGCCATCGCTAGGCCTCGACCAGCGAGGAGACGAGGGAGCGCCACATGCCCAGACCGTCCGTGCCGCCGAGCACGGGCTCGCTGCAGCGTTCGGGGTGGGGCATCAGGCCGAGCACGTTGCCCCGCCGGTTGCGCAGCCCGGCGATGGCGTTGACCGAGCCGTTGGGGTTGCCCGCGTCGGTCACCGCGCCGCCGGGCTCGCAGTAGCGGAAGACGACCTGGCCCCCGGCCTCGATCTCGCTCAGGGTCTGCGGGTCGGCGAAGTAGTTGCCGTCCCCGTGGGCGATCGGGACGCGCAGCACCTGGCCCGGGCGGTACTCCCGGGTGAACGGGGTGCGGGCGTCCTCCACCCGCAGGTGCACCCACTGGCTGCGGAACTCGAGCGAGCGGTTGCGCAGGATGGCCCCGGGGAGCAGGCCGGCTTCGAGCAGCACCTGGAACCCGTTGCAGATTCCGAGGACGAGGCCGCCGGCGTCGGCGTGGGCGCGCACCGCCTCCATCACCGGGGCGATGGCCGCGATGGCCCCGACCCGCAGGTAGTCGCCGTAGGCGAAGCCGCCGGGGAGGACGACGCAGTCGTAGCCGGCGAGGGCCTCCTCGCCGGCGGTGGCGTACCAGACGTAGTCCGCTTCCTGGCCGGCGACGTCCGCCAGCACGTGGCGGGTGTCCTGCTCGCAGTTGGAGCCGGGGAAGACGACGACGGCGAACTTCACGCTTCCTCCTCCACCGTCTCGGCGATCGCCGCCTCGACGGCCTCCGGATCGCCGTCCGTGATCTCGTAGGCGTAGCGCTCGATCACCGGGTTGGCCAGCAGCCGCTGGCACATCGCCTCCACCGCCCGGGCGGCGGCGCGCTCGTCGGCGGCGTCCAGGCGCACCTCGAGGAAGCGCCCGGCGCGGACGCCCTCCACCCCGGCGAAGCCGAGCTGGCGCAAGCCGCCGGCGATGGCCAGTCCCTGGGGGTCGTTCACCCCCGGCTTCAACGTGACGTGGATTCGGGCCAGCATCTTCACCTCACTCCAGCCCCCGGCCGGTCAAGCGCTGCACGGCGTCGACGTACCGACGGCGGGTCTGGGCGACGACGGCGGCGGGCAGCGCCGGCGCGGGGGGCTCCTTGTTCCAGCCGGTGGTCTCCAGGTAGTCGCGCACGTACTGCTTGTCGTAGCTCGGCGGGGCCCCCCCCGGGGCGTAGGTCGCCGCCTCCCAGAAGCGCGACGAATCCGGGGTGAGCAGCTCGTCGATCAGCAGCAGGGCGCCGGTTGCGCCGTCCTGGGCGTTGCGCAGGGGCTCGCCGGCGCCGCCCGGGCTCTGCGGGCTCTGCGGGCTCTGCGGGCTCTGCGGGCTCTGCGGGAGCAGGCCGAACTCCATCTTGGTGTCGGCGATGATGATCCCCCGGTCGCGGGCGTAGCGCGCCGCCGCGGTGTAGACGGCCAGGGTGGTCTCCCGCAGGCGGGCGGCGAGCGCCTCGCCCACCAGGTCGACCAGCCGGCTGTAGGGGATGTTCTCGTCGTGCCCGCTCGACGCCTTGATCGCCGGGGTGAAGATCGGCTCGGGCAGGGCGTCGCTCTCCCGCAGGCCCGCCGGGAGGGGGATGCCGCAGGCCGTGCCCTGGCGCCGGTACTCGCTCCAGGCCGACCCGGAGAGGTAGCCCCGGGCGACGCACTCCACGTCGATCCGCCGGGTGCGGCGCACCAGCATGCTCCGGCCGGTGAGCACCTCCCGGTGCGCCTGGAGGTCGGGCGGGTAGTCCCCGACGTCGATCGACAGCAGGTGGTTGGGCACGATCCCCGCCGTGCGCCCGAACCAGAACGCCGAGAGCTGGTTCAGCACCTTCCCCTTGTCCGGGATCGGCGTCGCCAGCACGGCGTCGAAGGCGGAGATGCGGTCGGTGGCGACGATCAGCAGGCGGTCGTCGCCGACGGCGTAGAGGTCGCGCACCTTCCCCCGCGCGAAGGGCTGGAGCCCCTCGAGGGCGGTCTCCACCAGCCCGTCCGGAGCGGTCGCCGTCATCGGGTTGCCTCCGCGGCGACCGCCGTCTTCCCGTCCGCGGCCTGGCCGTTGCCCGCGGCGGCGCCCTCCAGCAGCCCGGCGCGCCGGAAGGCCAGGTCGATGTGCTTCAGGTGGTAGCCCAGATCGAAGAGCGCCGCCAGCTCGTCCGCTGAGAGGTGCGCCTGCACCTGCGGATCGGCGGCGAGCAGGGACTGGAAGTCCCGCCCCTCGGTCCAGGCGGTCATCGCCTGGGTCTGGACGATCTTGTAGGCCGCCGTGCGGTCGAGCCCCTTGTCGATCAGGGCGAGCAGGACGCGCTGGGAGTAGAACAGCCCGCGGGAGAGGTCCATGTTGCGGCGCATGTTCTCCGGCAGGACGCGCAGCCCGTCCATCACCCCGGTGAACAGGTTGAGGATGTAGTCCAGGGCGATGCAGGCGTCGGGCAGGACGACGCGCTCGGCCGAGGAGTGGGAGATGTCCCGCTCGTGCCACAGGGCGACGTTCTCCAGCCCGACGGTGGCGTAGCCCCTGAGCACGCGGGCCAGCCCGGAGACGCGCTCGCAGCGCGCCGGGTTGCGCTTGTGGGGCATCGAGGACGAGCCCTGGCGCCCGGTCTCGAAAGGCTCCTCCGCCTCCAGCACCTCCGTGCGCTGCAGGTGGCGGATCTCGGTGGCGAACTTGTCGAGCGACGAGCCCACCACCGCCAGGGTGCAGAGCAGCTGGGCGTGGCGGTCGCGCTGCACGATCTGGCTGGAGACGGGGTCGACGTCCAGCCCGAGCGCGGCGCAGACGTGCTCCTCCACCTCGGGCGGGACGTTGGCGTGGGTGCCGACGGCGCCGGAGATCTTGCCCACCCCGACGTCCGCGCGCGCGGCCTCCAGGCGGGTCAGGTTGCGCCGCATCTCCTCGACCCAGAGCAGGAGCTTGAAGCCGAAGGTGATCGGCTCGGCGTGCACCCCGTGGGTGCGCCCCATCTGCGGCGTGTCCTTGTGGGCCAGGGCCTGCCGCTCGAGCACGGCGATGAGGCGCCGGGTCTTGTCCAGCAGCAGGTCGCAGGCGTCCCGCAGCTGCAGGGCCAGTCCGGTGTCCACCACGTCGGACGAGGTCAGCCCCATGTGCACGAAGCGCCCCTCGGGGCCGAGGCTCTCCTCGAACGCGCGGACGAAGGCGCCGACGTCGTGGTCGCTGACCCGCTCGATCTCCCGGACGCGCTCCAGGGTGTACGAGCCCTGGCGGATCCTGGCGACGTCCTCGGGCGGGATGACGCCCAGCGAGGCCCAGCCCTCACAGGCGGCGATCTCCACCCGCTTCCAGGCGTCCATCTTGGCCTCGTCCGTCCAGACGCGGCCCATCTCCGGCAGGGTATACCGTCTAATCACGCGCTTGCCTCCTGGGCCCCGATGTCCCGCCGGTACTGCATGCCTTCGAAACGGACGCGCTCGGCGTTGGTGTAGGCCGCGCGCCGGGCGGAAGCCAGATCCGGCCCGAGTCCGGCGACGGTCAGGACGCGGCCGCCGCGGGTGAAGAGCGCCCCGTCCCGGCGCTCCGTCCCGGCGTGGAAGACGAGCGCTCCGGAATCGCCGTCCTGGCGGATGCCCTCCAGGCCGGACAGGGGCACGCCGTCCCGCACCGCTTCCGGGTAGCCGGCCGAGGCGAGGCAGACGGCGCAGGCCGCCCCCTCCCGCCAGCGCGGGGGCGCGCCGCCGGCCAGGCGCCCGTCGACCGCCCGGCCGAGCAGCTCGATCAGGTCGCTCTCCAGCAGGGGGAGCACCGCCTGCGCCTCGGGGTCGCCGAAGCGGGCGTTGAACTCGATCACCTGCGGCCCCTCGGCGGTGAGCATGATCCCGGCGTAGAGGAAGCCCGTGAAGGGGCGCCCCTCGGCGGCCAGGCCGGCCACCGCCGGGCGGACGATGCGGGCCATCACCTCGTCCAGCAGGGGGGCGGGGACGAGGCGGGTGGGCGCGTAGGCGCCCATGCCCCCGGTGTTGGGGCCGCGGTCGCCGTCGAAGATCCGCTTGTGGTCGCGGGCGGTGCCGAAGGGGAGGGCCGTCTCGCCGTCGCAGAGGGCGAAGACGGACGCCTCCGGTCCCTCCAGGCGGCGCTCGATCACCACCCGGCTACCGCCCGGGCCGTAGGCGCGCTGCTCCATGACGGCGGCGAGGGCGGCGTGGGCCTCGGGGAGCGAATCCGGGACGATGACCCCTTTGCCCCGGGTCAGGCCGTCCGCCTTGACCACCAGCCGCCCCGCCCAGGGGTTGCCGTCCAGGAAGCGGTGGGCGGCGCCGGCGTCGTCGAAGACCTCGAAGGGGGCGGTGGGCACCCCGTGGCGGCGCATGAAGCCTTTCGACCACACCTTGGAGGACTCGATCTCGGCCGCCGCGCGCGTCGGCCCGAAAGCGCGCAGCCCGGCCGCCCGGAGCGCGTCGATCGCCCCCGCGGCGAGCGGATCGTCCGCGCCGACCACGGTCAGATCGGGCGCCACGCGCCGGGCGACGGCGACGAGCGCGGGGAGATCGAGCGGATCGAGGGGGACGTTCTCGCCGAGCGCCGCCGTGCCGGCGTTGCCCGGGGCGGTGACCACCGCGTCCACCAGCGGGCTGCGCGTGGCGCACCAGGCCAGGGCGTGCTCCCGCGCCCCGTTGCCGACGATCAGGACCCTCATCCCTGCCCTCCGCGTCCGCTCCCCGGCCGCAGCCGTCCCGGGGGAGGCGGGGGCCGGCGCCCCCGCGAAGCACGCAGCGCTACTCCCACTCGACGGTCGCCGGGGGCTTCGAGGTGATGTCCAGCACCACCCGGTTCACCCCCTTCACCTCGTTGCCGATGCGGCTGGACACCCGGGCCAGGACCTCGTAGGGCAGGCGGGCCCAGTCGGCGGTCATGAAGTCGTCCGTGGTGATCGCCCGCAGGGCGACGACGTGGCCGTAGGTGCGGTAGTCGCCCTGCACGCCGGTGCTGCGCGAGTCGGTCAGCACGGCGAAGACCTGGCCCAGACCGCGGTAGAGGCCGGCCGCCTTGATCTCCTCGACGAAGATGGCGTCCACCTCGCGCAGCACCGCCAGGCGCTCCTCGGTGATCTCGCCCAGGACGCGCACGGAGAGGCCGGGGCCGGGGAAGGGGTCGCGCCAGACGATCTCGTCCGGCAGCCCCAGCTCGGTGCCCACCGCCCGGGCCTCGTCCTTGAACAGGTAGCGCAGGGGCTCGATCAGGGTGAAGGCCAGGTCCTTGGGCAGCCCGCCGACGTTGTGGTGGGTCTTGATCTTCGCCGCCGACTTGCTCTCCGGGGTGGCGCTCTCGATCACGTCCGGGTAGAGGGTGCCCTGGGCGAGGAACGTGAAGGGCCCCAGCTCCGCCTGCAGGGCGCGGGCCTCGCGCTCGAAGACGCGGATGAAGCGCTCGCCCACGATGGCCCGCTTGCGCTCCGGGTCGGTCACCCCGCTGAGGTACTCCAGGAACTCGTCGCCGGCGTCGACGTGGCGCAGGCGGAAGCCGAGGTGCTCGCGGAAGGTGCGCGCCACCGTCTGCCCCTCGTCCTTGCGCAGCAGGCCGTTGTCGACGAAGACGCAGGTGAGCTGGTCGCCGATGGCCTTATGGATGAGGGCCGCGGTGACGGACGAGTCCACCCCGCCGGAGACGGCGCAGAGCACCCGCTCCGGGCCCACCGTGGCCCGGATGCGCGCCACCGCCTCGGCGATGAACGAGCCGGCCGTCCAGGTGGGGGAGCAGCCGCAGAGGTCGTAGCAGAAGTTCTGCAGCACGGTCAGCCCCTGCGGCGTGTGCGCCACCTCGGGGTGGAACTGCAGGGCGACGACGGCCGGGGCGTCCGCGCTCGCCGGCCGGCCCATGGCGGCGATGGGGCAGGTGGCGGTGCGCGCCAGGGGCTCGAACCCCGGGGGCAGGGTGGCCACCTGATCGCCGTGGCTCATCCACACCGCCGGGCGCTCGGGGAGCCCCCGCAGCAGGGGCGCCGCGCGCGCCACGACCTCGAGCTGGGCGTGGCCGAACTCCCGGCGCTGGCCCGGCTCCACCGTCCCGCCCAGCGCCTGGGCCAGGAGCTGCATCCCGTAGCAGATGCCGAGCACGGGGACGCCGAGCTCGAGCACGGCCGGGGGCAGAGTGGGAGCGCCCGGCTCGTAGACGCTCGCCGGGCCGCCGGAGAGGATGATCCCCCGGGGGGCCAGGGCGCGCAGGGTCTCCGCCGGGACGTCCCAGGGGAGCACCTCGCAGTAGACGCGGCACTCCCGCACCCGCCGCGCGATCAGGCGGCTGTACTGGGAGCCGAAGTCGAGGACGGCGACCGTCTCGCGGTCGGCCGCCGGGGCGTCGCCGCGGGGGGGCACGGACGCGGCCGGGGCCGTTGCCGGGCTGGCGGGGAGGCTCACAACAGATTATATCGAGCGGCCGGGCGCCCTCCGGAATGACGCCCCTGGAGCCGCTGGGTATACTGACGGCGGGCACATGAGCGCGCGCGCCCTTCCTTGGACGCCGTCCACCGGCCAAACGGCCGCCGCCCGCCGCCGTATGTGGCGGCAAACGGGGATCGCCTACCTGTATCTGGCCCCGGCGATCGTCCTGCTCCTGCTATTCCAGTACTTCCCCGCCGTCTACGCCTTCTGGATCAGCCTCCACCGCTGGGGCCTGATCAAGGAGGCCTTCGTCGGGCTGGAGAATTACCAGCGCCTGCTGGTCAACGAGGACTTCTGGAAGAGCCTCGGGGTCACCGTCTGGTACGTGGTGCTGGCCATCCCCGCCCAGCTGATTCTGGGGCTGCTGATCGCCTACCTGCTGTTCCAGCCCATCCGCGGGCGCACCTTCTACCGCACCGGGTTCTTCCTCCCCTACGTCACGAGCACGGTGGCCGCCGCGCTGGTCTGGCGCTGGATCTACAACCCCAACAACGGGCTGCTGAACAGCATCATGTATGCCTTCGGGCGGCCCAAGTCGCTCTGGATCGACGAGTCCTCCGGGATCTTCGCCCTGCTGCTCGGTCCGGCCGGGGCGTCCCTGCCGGGCTGGCTCGCCGGCCCCAGCCTGGCCCTGGTCTGCGTCGCCGTGATGTCGATCTGGCACTACATCGGCTTCAACGTGGTGATCTACCTGGCCGGGCTGGGCGGGATCTCCCGCGAGCTGTACGAAGCGGCCCGCATAGACGGGGCGAACGAGTGGCAGGTCTTCCGCCGGATCACCCTGCCCCTGCTCTCGCCGACCACGTTCTTCCTGGCCACCGTCTCCACCATCGGCGCCCTGCAGGCCTTCAACACCATCTACGTGATGACCAACGGGGGGCCGCTCGACACCACCCGGACGGTGCTCCTGCTGGTGTTCAAGACCTTCTACCAGCAGACCCGGGTGGGCTACGGCTCGGCGATCGCTTTCGTGTTGACCTTCATGATCCTGGGGTTGACGCTGCTCAACCTGCGCTTCGTCGGCCGTCGTGTGCACTACGACTGACCGGCGAAGCGGTATCGAG